>CAZPIS010000006.1:0-19904 GCA_964586745.1 uncultured Ruminiclostridium sp. | reverse complement strand
ATAACTATCTTATTGGGGGCAGATCTTTAGGCCCTTGGGTTACAGCAATGGGAGCGGAGGCTTCAGACATGAGTGGTTGGTTACTTATGGGCCTTCCGGGAGTAGCATATTGGTTTGGTTTGAGTGATGCTGTTTGGACCGCTATAGGATTACTTATCGGTACATATTTAAATTGGCTTTTTGTAGCAAAAAGACTTCGGGGTTATTCGGTAATTGCCTCAGACTCTATAACTATCCCGGACTTTTTTAGTAACAGATTCAAAGAGAAGAAAAAAGTTATATCAACAATTGCCGCGTTGTTTATTTTAATTTTCTTTACAGTCTACGCCGCCAGTTGTTTTGTTACGGTAGGTAAGCTTTTCAGCACATTATTTGCGACTAAATATCTCTATATGATGATTGCGGGAGCCTTATTTGTAGTTTTCTATACATTCATAGGCGGATTTCTTGCAGAGAGCGCATCTGATTTTATGCAGGGAATTGTAATGTTTATTTCCTTGATGTTAGTTTTAGGAGTAGGGATATCTGCTGCCGGGGGAATTTCAGCTGTTATTAATAATGCAAAAGAAATTCCGGGCTTCTTAAATTTCTTTGGAATTGCCCAACCAACTCTTGTCGACGGAGTTCAGCAGCTTGAAGCAACGGGAAAACCATTATTCGGTGAAGCCGGAAAATACGGATTTTTAACAGTTATTTCCACTATGTCTTGGGGCCTAGGATACTTTGGAATGCCACAAGTATTATTAAAATTTATGGCCATTAAAAAGCCTGACCAGCTGAAATTATCAAGAAGAGTTGCGACTATTTGGTGTGCAATTTCTTTGACTGCCGCTGTTGCGATAGGTATCATCGGAAGAGTATTGTACCCTGATGCCCTTTTAACTCAAAGTGCTTCAGAAAGTATATTTGTACTTATGTCAATGGACTTCTTTATCCCGATATTCGCCGGATTTGTTATGGCAGGTATTCTTGCGGCAACGATCAGTTCTTCTGATTCCTATTTGCTTATTGCTGCGTCTGCCTTTTCAAAGAGTATATACCATGGAATTATGAAAAAAGATGCCAACGACAAGCAGGTTCTTACTATGACCAGAATTACTTTATTAGTAATAGCAGCTTTTGCAATGATTGTAGCTCTTGATGAAAACAGCGTTATTTTTACTGTTGTATCCTTTGCGTGGGCGGGCTTCGGTGCGACATTCGGACCGCTTATGTTGTTCTCCCTGTTCTGGAAGAGAGTAACACGGGCAGGAGCTATTGCGGGAATGGTGTCAGGCGGTACGATGGTATTTGCTTGGAAGTTGCTTATTAAGCCTATTGGGGGCGTATTCGGAATTTATGAGTTACTCCCGGCCTTTATTGTTTCCTGTGTAACCATAGTTGTTATCTCTTTATTAACGGAAAAACCATCAGCAGAGATAGAAAAAGAATTTGAATTGGCAAAAGCGTTTAAGGGATAAATTTTTATGCGTTTGTTCTTTACTTTAGCGAGATGATGTATTAATATAATGATGAGTTATGAATATAACTAGAATAAGGTGTAACCCGTCAGACAGACGGCGGGTTACTCTTAATTTTTTCAAAGGGAGTAAAATCTCCTGCTGAAATAATTGAATGAAGGGAAAAACCCTTATTAAAATTGGAGGAATAAAGAATGAAAAGAATTATTGCATTAGTTGTTATGGTAATGTTGGTATTCAGCTTTGCCGCATGTGCATCAAAAAACATAGGAACAGGTAAAGCAGGTACTTTTACAGTTGGGTTTGATCAAAACTTTCCACCAATGGGATTTGTTGATGACAACGGAGAATTTACAGGATTTGATATCGAGCTTGCAAAGGAAGTTGCAAAGCGCTTAAAGCTTGAGATAGCATTACAACCTATCGAATGGGCCTCAAAGGATATGGAGTTGTCAGCCAAGAATATTGATTGTGTTTGGAACGGTTTTACCATTAATGGCCGTGAGGACTCATACACATGGTCAAAGCCCTATATGTCAAATAATCAGGTGTTTGTTGTTAAGGCTGATTCAGGTATAAAAGCTTTAAAGGATTTGGCCGGTAAGGCGGTTGTTGTTCAGGCCGATTCAAGTGCTGAGGCCGCTTTAAAGGATGAAACTGCCTTGGTTGAATCTTTCGGAGATTACATAAAGTCTGCTGATTACAATACTGCAATTATGGACCTTGAAGCAGGAGCGGTTGACGCAGTTGCCATGGATGAGATCGTTGCCAATTATCAGATTGAAAAAAGAGGGCTTGGTCTGGTAGTTCTTGAAGAAAAGCTTGCTGAAGAAGAATATGGTGTGGGATTCCTTCTGGGAAATGAAGCTCTTAGAGATCAAGTGCAAAAGACCCTGGAGGCTATGGCTAAAGACGGAACTCTGGCTTCTATCTCGGACAAATGGTTTGGGAAAGATATCACAACTATTGGTAAATAGTATTTTTAGCATCGGTCGAAAGAGCTGTCCCCAATAAGATAGCTCTTTCTTTTTACTTTTACGAAATTGGAGGTGCCTTCTTTGAATTTTAATGTATTACTGCTTGAGCTTGGCGAAGGCATGATCATTTCTTTTGAGATTTTTGCTCTAACACTTATATTTGCGCTCCCTTTAGGGTTATTTGTTGCCTTTGGGCGAATGTCTAAAAACTCGATAATAAGAAACTTAGTAAAGCTTTATATATCTATAATGCGCGGAACTCCGTTAATGCTTCAATTGATGGTGGTATATTTTGGACCCTATTATATATTTGGAATATCACTTCCAAGGTATTATCGTTTTCTTGCGGTTATCATAGGATTTGTAATTAATTATGCTGCTTATTTTGCAGAGATATACAGAGGCGGTATTGAATCGATGGAAGTTGGTCAGTATGAGGCAGCAAAAATTTTAGGTTACAGCAAAAGCCAGACTTTCTTAAAGATAATACTACCCCAGGTAATTAAACGGATTCTTCCATCTATTACAAATGAGGTTATCACTCTTATCAAAGATACCTCACTTGCCTTTGTTATTTCGGTATCGGAAATGTTCACGGCAGCCAAGGCAATCGCATCGGCTCAGTCGAGCACGACACCATTTGTAGTGGCAGGCGTTTTCTATTATGTATTCAATTATATAGTGGCGTCTATTATGGAATGGGTAGAAAAAAAGGTCAGCTATTACAGGTAGTGAGAAAGGAATTATCAATCAGATGAAGATACTGGAAGTCAAAAATCTAATGAAGAATTTTGAAAGTCTTGAGGTTATCAGGGATATTTCCTTTGATGTTGAGGAAGGCAGAGTTGTGGCAATAATCGGGCCATCGGGCTCGGGTAAATCCACTTTGCTACGATGTGCCACAATGCTGGAAACCATCGATTCGGGTGATTTGATATATATGGGAGAATATGCGGCTAAAACCGTTGATATGAAGGCTGTTTATGCTCCGGCTAAAGACCTTAAGAGAATTCAGACCTATTTCGGTCTTGTTTTTCAGAACTTCAATTTGTTCCCTCATTATTCAGTTATAAAGAATGTAACCGATGCCTTGATTACAGTTCAAAAAAAGCCTAAAGAAGAAGCTTTGGAGATTGGTCGACGATTACTCAATAAAATGGGCCTTTCTGATAAAAAAAATGCGTACCCTTTCCAATTATCGGGAGGTCAGCAGCAGCGTGTTTCAATAGCGCGTGCCCTTGCCCTTAATCCCAAAATACTATTTTTCGACGAACCAACCTCTGCTCTTGATCCTGAACTCACCGGTGAAATCCTAAAAGTTATAAGGGATTTGGCACAAGAGCACATGACCATGGTAATAGTAACACATGAAATGAGCTTTGCCAGGGATGTGGCTGACCATATCATTTTTATGGACGATGGGGTTATTGTTGAACAGGGATCTCCGGAGCAGGTAATAAATAATCCACAAAACGAGCGTACAAAAATGTTTTTAAGCAGATTTGAAAGATAGTTTTGCAGGAACTTTTCATCTTTAGCTTCAGTATGTCTAGTAAAAACATGCGATATAAAGCAATTGATTATTTAAAAAGTTTTTTGTATAATCGTTCTAATATATAAGCAGTATATAGTAAGGGGTACAAATTAATGGGAAAAGCTTTAATAATTGGAGCTGGCGGAGTTGCAAGTGTAGTAGTTCACAAATGTTGCCAGAATCCGGATGTATTTGAGGAAATAATGATTGCCAGCAGAACTCTTGAGAAATGTGATGCACTAAAACGTAAACTGGATGGGGGCAAAACAAAAATTCAGACTGCTCAGGTAGATGCAGTTGATACAAATCAAGTTATAGAACTTATAAATAGATTCAAACCTGATGTGGTTATTAATGTGGCTTTGCCTTACCAGGACTTGACCATTATGGATGCCTGCCTTGCAACAGGTGTACATTATGTGGATACGGCAAACTATGAACCACCCGAAATTCCGAAGTTTGAGTATAAATGGCAATGGGCATATAGAGAGAAGTTTGAAAAGGCAGGAATAACCGGTCTTTTGGGCAGCGGTTTTGATCCCGGTGTTACAGGGGTTTTCTGTGCCTATGCACAGAAGCACTATTTCGATGAAATCCATACTATAGATATTTTGGATGCAAATGCGGGAGATCATGGCTATCCTTTCGCAACAAATTTTAATCCCGAAATAAATATCCGTGAGATAACAGCAAAGGGAAGATATTTTAAAGAAGGGGAATGGATGGAAACCAATCCATTAGAGGTAAAAAGGTCTTATGATTTCCCCGAAATAGGACCTAAGAACATATATCTTTTATACCATGAAGAACTGGAATCATTGGCTGTTAATATCAAAGGGGTAAAGAAAATCAGGTTTTGGATGACCTTCTCGGATAATTATTTGAATCATTTGAATGTACTTCAAAATGTTGGGATGACATCAATAGAGCCAATCGAATTTGAAGGTAAAATGATTCAACCCATACAATTCTTAAAGGCAGTACTACCCGATCCGGCATCTTTGGGACCGAGAACCAAGGGAAAGACAAACATTGGGTGCATCATTCAGGGAACAAAGGACGGGAAACCGCTGACATATTATGTTTACAATGTTTGCGATCATGAGGAGTGTTACAGGGAGGTGGGCTCTCAGGCTATTTCTTATACAACGGGAGTTCCGGCAATGATTGGTGCAATGATGATACTGAAGGGTCTCTGGAAGAAGCCCGGAGTATACAATGTGGAAGAATTTGATCCCGATCCCTTTATGGATGCGTTAAATAAATATGGCTTACCATGGAAGGAAAGCTTTGAACCCATACTATTAGATTGAGGTAAAAAATGAAAATAGATTTTTCCCAATGCCCGACACCTTGCTATATTGTAGATGAAAGACTACTTGAAAAGAATCTTAAGATACTGCATTCTGTACAGAAACGTACAGGATGTAATATTTTACTCGCTCTTAAGGGCTTTTCGATGTTTTATGTATTTACGTTGGTGGGTCAGTATTTAAAAGGCATTACCGCCAGTTCATTATTTGAGGCCAGACTTGGTTATGAGGAAATGGGAAAGGAAGTACATATATATTCTCCTGCCTATGTGGAAGAGGAATTCGATGAAATTCTTAAATATTGTGACCATATTGTTTTTAATTCATTTGCTCAATGGAATTTTTACAAGGAAAGAGTTTTTAATAGTGGCAAACAAATCGAATGCGGTATAAGAATAAACCCTGAATACTCTGAAATAGAGACACCTATATATAATCCCTGCTATCAGAACTCAAGATTAGGAGTAACCTTGAATAATTTTAAGCCCGATGAGCTGGAAGGTATACAGGGTCTTCATTTTCATACTATGTGCGAACAGAATTCCGATACCTTGGAGCGCACCGTTAAGGTTGTGGATGAAAAATTCGGTAAATATATTAGCAGGATGAAGTGGATTAACATGGGCGGGGGGCATCATATTACGAGAGATGATTACGACATTGAAACCTTGGTTAAATCCATCCTGTTCTTTAAAAATAAATATGGAGTAGACATTTATTTAGAACCCGGAGAAGCTATTGCTCTCAACACGGGGTACTTAGTTTCAAAAGTTCTGGATATTGTTAATAATGGTATGGAAGTTGCAATATTGGATACATCTGCAGCATGCCATATGCCCGATGTGTTAGAGATGCCCTATAGACCCAACATTATCGGGGCAGGAATGCCTAATGAATATGAATTTACTTATAGGCTTGGCAGCCCGACCTGCCTTGCAGGAGATATTATCGGGGACTATACCTTTAAACAGCCTTTAAAATCCGGGGATAAGCTCGTATTTTGCGACATGGCCCATTATACCATGGTTAAAAATAATACATTTAACGGTGTAAATCTACCGTCTATAGCAGCTTTTAATGAGAATGAAGGCATCAAGATTATTAAAAGTTTTGGTTATGAGGATTATAAATCAAGGTTATCATGATGTTTAGATTAAGAGTTTAAATTTTGTTAAGCACTCAGCATTTATGATATAGATGAGTGCTTTTTGTCCTCATTTTAAAATAATGGGAAAAATTCTTTGAGTATTTTTGCTGCTTCCTACGAAAACTAACGCTAAAATATCAGTCGTAGGAGTGTATGACAATGAAAGTAAAAGATATTATGACCAAAGATGTTGCTTATTTAAATCCTGAATCAAATGTAGTGGAAGCGGCTCAGCTAATGCAGAAGCACAATGTGGGTTCTATACCGGTTTGTGACCAGTCCGGGGTTGTAGGTATTGTTACCGACCGAGATATTATAGTGAGAAACATTGCGCATGGTAAAAATCCTAGTGACACACCGGTAAGAGATGTCATGACAGGCCAGGTTACAACTGCCACCCCTGAGATGGAAGTTGATGAGGTAACAAAGCTGATGTCAGAGAAACAAATAAGACGGATACCTGTGGTGGATAAAAACATGATTATAGGGATGCTTGCACTGGGTGATGTGGCCACCGATAACCGGTTCACCATGGAAGCCTCGGAAGCTCTTTCTGAAATTTCAAAATGACCTTTGCTTAAGCATTATGGGACTATCCAATAAAAGATTTGGGATAGTCCCTTTTATTAATTATTGTATTAGAATTAAAAATATTATATATTAAATGTACATTTCAAAAAAATTCAACAATGTGATTGCATAGTTTGTATACATTCAGATGAACAATAAATCGCAATTTAAGCCGTAGCATAAATCCATAATATATTATGAAGGAGAATTTTTATGGTAAAAAAAGTATTTAGCTATGCACTCATTCCTGTTTTATTGCTGCTTTTTATATTAGGACTTCACATGGCATCATTTCAGGTTCAGGCATTTACGTTACCTAATCAGCATACAGCTATTATAACTCCACCTATTCCGACAGTTATTCCAACAATTCCACCTTTTGCTGTTGATATATCAAACGATTTTACAGATATTAATTTTAAGAAGGCTGTATGGCAGTGGCTTGGAAAAAGCGGAGATCCCGGAGCCTTTAGTTTAGCAGATATTCAAGATAAATTAGGCGAAGGGGCACAAATGCTAAATATTTCAAGTAAAAGTATATCCAGCCTAAATGGATTAGAGCATTTTGAAGGAATTAAGCGCCTTAACTGCGGGAATAACAATTTGACAAGCTTACCTTCTTTGCCATCTACCCTGATAGAGCTAATATGCGGTACAAATGAACTTACCGGTTTGCCTGCTTTACCTAATTCAATATTTTATCTGGATTGTCAAAATAATAAACTTACTAGCTTACCTGTTATGCCCGAATCACTAAAATACTTTGACTGCTCAAAAAATAATCTGACTGCTTTGCCTGAACTTCCGGTTAATATTGATTATTTATACTGCAGATATAATAAGCTGACAGAGTTAACAATGCTTCCCTATGGTTTGGAAGAAATACATTGTGCTGGCAATCAAATAACGGCCATTGATATTCCAGATACTGTTAAGGTATTGTTCTGCGATGAAAACATGCTTAGGAGTTTACCACAGTTACCGGAAGGATTTATGAGACTGTCTTGTAAAGATAATCAATTGACCAGATTGCCTTCTTTACCCAACAATATAAATTATATTAACGTCGTAAATAATATTCTGACTGAATTACCTAATTTGCCGGATACAGTCCTTCAATTTAAGGGGGAGTATAATTATTTGGATGTTTTAAGTACCTCTCTGATGAACCCTTTAAATAAGCCAAATTATACTTATAGACCCCAGTACAGAATTAAATATGCAGGAGATGATATTTTAGAAGTTGAAATGGGTGATACCGTTTTTTGGAGTGGTATAAAAAAACAAATGTCTTCCGATGGTAATATCTGGGGCGACGTAAGTGGTGTTACCACTGATAGTCTAACCCTTTCCAGCGATGATAATAGTGTTGCAAGAATTGACAGTGCAGGTAATGTTACCGGTGTAAATATCGGAACCACAAATATTAATGTTTTTTATAAAGGTATTGAATCAAAATATACTAAAGCTATTATTTCAGTGAATGTTATCCCTGCATCAGTACCGGAGCCCACAACCCAACCGCCGGAGGAGCCGGAATCAGAGGTTCAATATGGCGAAACAAGCTCATATGCTATCCCATATCTGGATCAAGCAGTTGATTTGGGGATAATTACCGATAGATTGAGAGGCCAATCAATGGTCGTAGCCACAACTCGTCAAGAATTTGCTGAGCTGGCAGTAAAATTTTATGAAAAAGTAACTGGGATAACGGCTCCAATACCTGTTGGTAAAACATTTACAGACTGCGATAATCCCGAGGTGCTAAAGGCATTCGGTCTTAAAATAACTTACGGAACGGGAGACGGGACACAATTTGAACCTAACACAAAGCTTTCAAGGCAGCAGATGGCGGCAATGATAGAAAGGACTCTCAAAGCATGCTATCCTAATATAGTAATCGATACCCTTGGACAGGCGGATTTTAAGGATCAAAAAGATTTTGCAAGTTATTCAATAGTTCCGGCAAAATTCATGGCAAAATATACCATTACTGTAGGCGACGGTCAGGGCCACTTTGATCCCAATGGTGATTGCCTGCGACAACAGACTATTATCTTTCTTGTAAAAGCTTATAACTTTAGAGATCAGTATATTTACGAGTAGCATTTGTTGTACTCCAACAATGAAGATACTCCCGCCGTTATTACTACAGCGGGAGTATTCTTGCTGAACCACGTATTACTTTATAAAGCCCCTCATAGATTATTATTTTTTAAGCTCCTGCTTACCTGTGACTTTGCTGGCTGCATCCATTTTAAAGGTGGATTGTGCTTCCTTATTAATAAAATAAACATTTCCTTCGACCGTTGTATCTACTAGTTGAAAATTCTTAGAAGAAATATACAAATCTCCTTTAAAAGTACCGCTTTGGATTCTTGCTTCAGGACTGTTTATAGTAAGCTTGGGAGCAGTCAAAGTATATCTTGCAGTTACTTTTCTGTTTTCGTCCTGTTCATATAAAGCTATTTTTCTTTGGATTACATCATTACCGGCGGTATCCTTTTTGCCGTTTTTAAATTCACCTTCTAAAACTAAATCTTTGTTAAAGGATAAATCTTTCAGTAGGCATATTATCCAAACACCGTCTTTACTTATAGCCTTTTCAAAGGCTTCGTTTGTATTGACTATAGAGGGGGTTGTCTTTACATCCTGACCCGATGTTGCAGTAGGGCTACTTATAGGACTTCCGACAGGACTTCCGATAGGGCTTCCTGTAGCAGTAGGAGTCATAGTATTCTTCGGTGTTGGCGTAGGAGTAATCTTACCGCATCCGATTATAAAAAGAGATAATAGGATTAGTGATAGAATTATTATTTTAGTACGTAAAGCTTTCTTCATGGATAATTCCTCCCGAATTTCTCAATTTTATAATAAGTATTTCCTCTTTTAAGGAATTCACTCATGTTTTAGTTTATAATTTAGCAATAATAAAAAGATATTAAAAGGATAAGATATAAAAATACTTGCCATACATTAATTATTGGGAATGTAGATATGAGTTCAGTATATATAAATAAACGACGAAAACGAGTGAAACTAATATTTAATCCTGCTTCGGGTGCAGCAAAAAAAGCTTCATTACAATTAATGGATATTATAAAAGAGCTACAGGCATGGAATTTTGTCCCCGAGCCATTTTTGACCGACCTTAAAACTGATTATGCCGGGTTAGTTTCAGATGCCGTTGAACAGGGTATTCGTATGTTCGTGGTATGTGGAGGTGATGGTACTGTATCTGCTGTTGCCAGGGCTATGCTGGGTACAAATACGGTTATTGGGATTATCCCGACGGGGACACAGAATAATGTGGCACTAAGCCTTGGTATCCCCTCCGATATTAGGTCTGCAATAGCGTTGCTTAGGACTGGAAAGAGCATGAAAACCGATATAGGTATGGTAACATGTGGTAATAATACAATACCTTTTTTAGAGATATGTTCGGTAGGATTGTTCTCTGCTTTATTTCAATCGGGTGATGAAATTCAGCATGGTGATATAACCAGAATTGGTGATTTTTTAACGACCCTTACTACATCTAATCCTTCAAAAATAAACCTTTTGCTTGATAATAAACATGAGATTCAAGATGTGGGTCATGTGGTACTGGTTTCTAATATGCCATATATAGGCCGTCATTATAGGGTAGGAGCTGATGATGCATACGCCGATGGACTACTGGATGTAATGTTTTGCGCCGATGTTCCGAAACTTGATTTGATGATGGGTTATATGCTAAAAAGACCAGAGTTTGATGTACCCGTGGATTCACGCATTAAGCATTATAAGGTACGCAGGCTTGTTATAGAAACACATCCGCCTATGCCTGTTATGGTTGATGGTTCGGCATGTAAAGAGGGTACAGTCAGAATCGGAATACGACGGCATGCTTTAGCGATAATGACCGGTTCAAAAAAAACTGATACCTCGGAAAAGCCGGAGGATAATAGTGAAAAATAGAGAAATTAGAGAAACTGAGGAAGTCAGGCTGCCTGATCTTCAAATTCATTGGATATGGAAAAAACTAATTGATTGTGTAAGCCGAGTCAATTATATTTATTGGGTCATACTAATTACCATTTCATTAGGTTTGACTTTAGTCCTTATACCGGATAATATGCTGAATCGCTTCTGGGCTCAATTAAAAGCGCAAAAGGTTTTGGTAAGTCTTGTGATTATTTTTTGCGCCGTAGCATTATCCCTTATATGGAAAAAAGGTCAGCGTATTGATATATGGGTATTTATGTTTTTGAATACACGGGGAAGCCGTCCCCAATGGACTGATTGGACTATGCTTGGGGCGACTCAGATAGGGCATGGTATCTTTGCTGTTGTTATGGCAATTATATTCTACTTGAGGGTAGATCAATTATTAGCATACGAACTTGTATTAGGTACCTTGACACTGTGGCTTGTTGTTGAGCTCATGAAAATATTAATAAGGCGCAGGAGGCCTTATATAAACCTTAAGGATATACGAATAGTCGGGGAGAGAGCAAGAGGAAATTCATTTCCAAGTGGCCATACCAGTCAGGCGTTTTTTCTGGCAACTATGCTTTTTCAGCATTTCAATCCGGGTATTTTAGTGGGACTGATCTTTTATTCTATTGCGCTTTTGGTAGGGATAACGCGTATTTATGTTGGTATGCATTATCCGAGAGATGTTATTGCAGGATCGGTATTAGGCACTGCATGGGGATTGCTTGGAGCCATAGTAAATAGTTATATCAGATACTAATTATTATAAACTTTGATTCGCATAATTCTTAAAAGAAGAAATAATAAAGGGTCTTGATAATGCCATTAATATCTGACAAAATTGTTCTATAAGGTGTTGACATTGACGTTACGTGAAGGTGTAACATCATTTATACAAGGAGTTGACACATATGGAGTATACGGTGCAAAAGCTGGGAAGAATTGCGGGAATCAGCACCAGGACCCTTCGATACTACGATGAAATAGGAATTCTTAAGCCGGCAAGGATTAATTCCTCGGGGTATCGGATATATGGCAAACAAGAGGTTGATAGGTTACAGCAAATTCTTTTTTACAGAGAGCTGGGAGTAAACCTGGACAGTATTAAGGATATTGTCTTGGCACCTTCATTTAACGGCACCGAAGCACTGAGACAGCACCATATTAAACTTCTGGAGAAAAAAGAGCAGTTGGAAGCATTAATAGTAAATGTGGAGAAAACAATTGCTATGTCAGAAGGGAGAATTGAAATGTCAGATAAAGAAAAATTTGAGGGCTTTAAACAAAAACTCATTGACGAAAATGATGAAAAATTCGGTAAGGAAATCAGAGAAAAATATGGAAAGGAAGCAGTTGAAAAATCAAACGCAAATTTTAAAAATATGAGTAAAGAAGATTATGAAAACATGGAAAATCTTTCTGTTCAGATTCAGGAAACCTTACTTGATGCATTTAAAACAGGTGATCCTGCAGGTCCGCTCGGTCAAAAAGTCGCTGAGCTTCACAAACAATGGATAAGCTTGTGCTGGGGGCAATACAGCAAGGAGGCTCACGCAGGGCTTGCCCAAATGTATGTGGATGATGAAAGATTTACTGCCTATTATGACAATGAACATCCCGGAATGGCTGTATTTCTGAGAGACGCTATTAATATCTATACCGGTTTGAAGTAAAAAGGAGATTATTTTGAGCAAAGCAAAAATCGCCCCAACCGGGATTATCATATTATTAATCGTTTCATGTTTTATAATGTATTATGTTGAGACCTCGTTCAATGGGTATTTGATAAAATCCCTTTGGAAGATAGGAGCTTTTGCTTTGCTCCCTCTTATTTACAGTCGGTTTGACAAGCATGTCTCTATAAAAGATTTTTTTCAAGTTGCCTCAAAAAAGCAAATTACTGTCTCGTTAGCATTGGGGGCCGCAGTTTACGCCTTGATTTTTTGTGGATACTTGGTGATGGCAGGCTTTATTGATTTAGATAAGATTGCCGAATTACTATCAGAAAATGTAAAGATTAATAAAGACAATTTTTTGTTTGTCGCTATTTATATTTCTTTTATAAATTCGCTGCTGGAGGAATTCTTCTTCCGTGGGTTTGGATTTTTGTCTTTAAAAAAGCTACTTCACCCAGTCGCGGCATATATAATAAGTGCGTTGGCGTTTTCACTTTATCATGTGGCTATTCTGGCAAATTGGTTTAGTCCATGGATGTTTGTTCTCATTATATCAGGCCTTTTTATTGCAGGACTATTCTTCAACTGGCTGAACGATAGAACTAATAATATATATAACTCTTGGCTGGTTCATATGTTCGCTAATTTCAGCATAAACACTGTGGGATTTATTATGTTCGGTATAATATAAAATATTTCGTTAAAAAATATCTAATACTAATAATGAAAGACCAAATGGTCTTTTTTTTTGATATGGACAACTATTTGTGTTATATTTGTATGATTACTGCAAAAAACAGGAAAGAATAAAAATAGAAAAGGATAAAATATGCAAGTTATGAATTTTGGAAACCTAAAACTATCTGAAGAATTAGAAAGAGCATTGGCTGATATGGGCTTTGAAGAAGCAACGCCGATACAGATACAATCTATTCCACACATTATTGAGGGTAGGGATGTATTGGGTCAGGCTCAAACCGGAACCGGGAAAACCTGTGCATTCGGCATCCCGGCAATAGAAAAAATCAATGAGAACGAAGAGGATATCCAAGTTTTGGTGTTATGTCCAACCAGAGAACTTGCTATTCAATCAGCGAAAGAACTAAAAAATGTTGCCAAGTATAAAGAGGATGTTCTTATTCTTCCTATTTATGGAGGTCAGCCAATTGAAAGACAAATAGTGGCACTTAAAAAGCATCCTCAGATTATCATAGGAACCCCCGGCAGGGTAATGGATCACATTAGACGCCGGACATTAAAGTTTGAAAATCTTAAAATGATTATACTGGATGAAGCAGATGAAATGCTTAACATGGGCTTCCGAGAGGACATCAATACTATTTTGACTAAGGTCCCTGAAGAGATACAAACCATTTTGTTTTCAGCAACCATGTCCAAAGATATTTTAGACATTACCGGCAAGTATCAAAAAGATCCGGTAAGAATTAAGATTACACACAAGATACTTACTGTTCCGAGTGTTGAGCAGTATTCTCTGGAGGTAAATCCCAATAATAAGCTTGAGGTGCTTGCTCGTCTTATTGATGTGAATGATATCAAGTTAAGCTTGGTTTTCTGTAATACTAAAAGACAAGTAGACGAGCTTACTTCAAGTATGCAGGCAAGAGGATACTCTGCTGCAGCACTTCATGGGGATATGCGTCAGGAGTCGCGGGATAAGGTAATGAATCAATTCAGAAAAGGAAATATAGAAATCTTAATAGCAACAGATGTTGCTGCAAGAGGGATTGATGTTGATAATATAGAAGCAGTGTTTAATTATGATTTGCCTAATGACGAGGAATATTATGTTCACAGAATCGGAAGAACAGGCCGTGCAGGCAAGGCGGGAAAAGCCTTTACCTTTGTGTATGGTCGTGAAATCATCAAGCTAAAGGATATTCAAAGATTCACAAAATCCTTCATAACTCCTATAAAACCACCCGCTGTAATTGATTTTGAGGAGAGAAGAATGAGGACACTTATGGATTTAACAAAAGAAACCATTCTTTCCGGAAAGCATGTTGGCTATATTCGTTACATCGAAAAGATGATAGAGGACTTTAATTTAGAATCAGAGGATAACAGTTTTGCATCAACGCTTGATATTGCTGCGGCTTTACTTAAGGAATATGTAGAAAAATCTAACCCAACAAATTTAATCGTGAATAAAATACCAGAAAAGTCAAATGTAATAAAAAGCGGCTACAGAGGGAAAAAGACAGATGTAAAGAAACGAAGCAGAAACTTCAATAAAAAATATTAGACTTTAAATACTAAGTGCTTTATAGCTCTCTTTAATAGGGAGCTTTTTTTATAGCCTATAGGTTGCTTCGCTATATTCTGTTATAATATTTTCACCCTGCAGGCCATGCCGTCTGCGACGGCACATAGCAATTTATTGCTATGCCTGAACTTATGTTATAATATTATTATTGATTAATGAAAATAAGGTAGTATTTTTATTTGATATAAAAGGACGGATGAAGGGTCTATGGATAAATCTCTTTGTTCATGCGATTCATGTCAGCACAAGCTTTGTGCAGGACGCGTTTCAATATTTACATCATTGAATAGAGAACAATTATTAAAGGTTATTAAGCTTATAAAGCATAAAGAATATAGAAAGGGCGAATTATTGCTTTTCGAAGGGGAGGTCATTAATGACCTTGTAATTATAAACAAAGGTCAGGTAAAAGCTTTCAGAAATACCTCCGACGGACGCGAACAAATTCTTTATATTTTTTCTGAGGGAGATTTTTTCGGAGAAAAAAATCTTCTAAGAGACCAGGCATCAAATTATGGAGTAGAGGCACTGGAAGAAGTACATGTTTGCATAATACACAAGAATGATTTTCAGAAATTGGTTCAAGAATATCCGGATATCGGGCTAACCATAATGGAGGCATTATGCCAAAGGATTGACCGTTTGGAAAACACTGTCGAAACAATGGGAACCCGTACTGTAGGCGGAAGGATAAGCTCTGTGTTGCTTGAATTTGCTGATAAATTCGGGAAAGAAAGCTCTCAGGGTACAATTATAGATCTGCCTTTAAGCCGTGAGGGAATTGCGAACTATATTGGCCTCACCAGGGAAACCGTTAGCAGAAAGCTGAGTTCTATGCAGGATGAGGGCATTATTGAAATGATCGGAAATAAAAAGGTTCTGCTTCCGGATCGCTCTATTCTGGAAAAATCGATAGAATAAAACCACTTGTTTATTTATGGTATTTACTTAAATCGTGAGCCCTGTCACAGATTATTCTGCATTATTTTTTTATATTTTATAATAAACACACGGTTTTTTGATTAAAAATGTTCGGGATAAGCCAGACTAGCTATAGAAATCGGCATGGCTTCACAGTAATATAAGGAGGTACCGAACATGAGTGAGTTGATTAATAATCGAGAGCATCGGCAAGAGGTTTTAAAGGAGATTATCAAGGAGCTCCATAACGGAAAGGCTGTTGAGGATGTAAAATCACAGTTTGCAGAATTGATCAAGGGAGTATCTACTGCTGAAATATCAGAAATGGAAGGTGCTTTAATTGCTGAAGGTATGCCTGCGGAGGAGATTCAGCGGCTTTGTGATGTCCATGCGGCAGTATTCAAAGGCTCAATTGAAGAAATTCACAGGCCCCAAAAACCAGAGGAAACACCGGGACATCCTATTCATACTTTTATAAAAGAAAATAAAGCAGTGGGTGACCTTATCGAAAGCATCCAAGCAGATATAGACGTTTATAGAACTGATGCATCAAAAAAGAATTCTAAGAAAATTTTTAATGGCTTTGAAATGCTTTTGGAAATAGATAAGCATTATTTGAGAAAAGAAAACCTCTTGTTCCCATACATGGAGAAGTACGGCATCACCGCTCCACCAAAGGTAATGTGGGGCGTAGATGATGAAATACGCAATGAACTGAAAGAAGTAATTAAAATCCTTAAATTATCCTCAAATGAAGGAAAAGAACAGATTATTAAAAAAGCTGAAGCTGTTTTAACACGTGTCAATGATATGATTTATAAAGAAGAGAGCATACTCTTCCCTCTGGTGCTTGATACCTTATCTGAAGATGAGTGGGCTAAAATACAAATAGAAAGTAAGGAATTCGGTTATACACTCATTAAGCCAAAGGATAAATGGAAGCCGGTGAAGGTGGATGTTGAAGGAAAGATTCTGGATCAAGGCGAGGAACCTTCAAATAATGGATATATCGAATTTGACGCCGGCTTCATGTCACCGGAAGAAGTAAATGCAGTATTAAATACAGTTCCCTTTGATATTACTTTTGTTGATAAGGATGGGGCCGTCAAATATTTTACCATGGGAAAGGATAGAATTTTTGCCCGTCCTAAGACCGTAATAGACAGGCAGGTTAGTAATTGTCATCCACCGGCAAGTGTGCATGTGGTTGAAAAAATAGTAAAAGATTTTATGTCAGGCAAGAAGGATCATGAAGATTTTTGGATTCGTATGGGTCCCAGATATGCACTTATTCGATATTACGCAATAAGAAATGATAAAGGGGAATACTTGGGTACTCTTGAAGTGACACAAGATATAGCACCTATACAGGATATCACGGGAGAAAAGAGACTTTAGTCTGAATAGAGTAAATATAAGAAAGCCTTGTGATAAAATCCGATGATTATCATAAGGCTTATTAGAAATAAAAGAGACACTCTATTATATCATTTTAATCATTTATCAGGTTCTTGATCTCGTCATACGTCTGCCGAAAATTAAGCTGACCACAAAGAGGCCAATAAAAATATAGAATAGTATTTTAGCAATTCCAAACGCCATATTTGCTATTAGACCGAAACCAAACAAGCCTGCTATAAGTGCCAGAATAAAAAAAGTTATTGCCCATTTGATCATATATATTCCTCCTAAAAAAATATCTGTTTAGATTTTGTGTATTTTATCATCTTCTTATACCGATTTTGTCAAAAGGAAGCATTTTTCAAATTTTTTTAAAATTTCTGTTATTAGTTATAGAATTATGGGTAAAGGTAATTGGAGTAATTTTGAATATTTTGGGCTAGTTACGAACTAATAATTATTGCACTGTTTGTTAAACTAGGATATAATTATGACCATGTGCTAATTTAGTTAACCTTTTAACAATTTATATATACAAAACACACTATATAATCATTCTACGAGGTGAAAAAATGGCAACTTTTGAAAAAGTGAATGATCTTCACACTAGACTAGAACGTCTTAAACAGGGCGGCGGAGAAAAAAAAGTCGCAAAACAACATGACGCAGGAAAGAAAACTGCACGAGAAAGACTGAATTTGTTATTTGATTCAGGCAGTTTTGTTGAAATCGATGCTTATGTTGAAGCCAGAGGTATTGACTTTGAAATGCAGAATAAAAAAATTGCAGGAGACGGTGTAGTTACAGGTTACGGTACTGTAGATGGGCGTTTAATATTCGTATCTTCTCAGGATTTTACTGTTATTGGCGGTTCTCTTGGCGAAATGCATGCAAAGAAAATAACAAAAGTAATGGATATGGCTATGAAAATGGGTGCTCCTTTTGTAAGCATCAATGATTCCGGCGGTGCCCGAATCGAAGAAGGAATAGATGCTTTAGGAGGCTTTGGTGATATTTTTCTAAGAAACACAATGGCTTCGGGAGTGATTCCGCAAATATCTGTAATAATGGGTCCATGTGCAGGCGGAGCGGTATATTCTCCCGCAATAACCGACTTTGTATTCATGGTTAATAAAACAAGTCATATGTTTATTACAGGGCCTCAGGTTATTAAAGCCGTGACTGGCGAGGATGTAACCTTTGATACCCTGGGTGGCGCTAATGCCCATAACACAGTAAGCGGTGTTGCTCATTTTGAGTGTCAGGACGAGGATATCTGCTTTGAAGAAATCAAAAAGCTTATTTCTTATCTTCCCGATAATAATTTAAGCGATCCGGATGAAATTCTATCCCAGGATGATTTAAACAGGCTGGACGCAGAGCTTAATACAATTATACCCGACGACCCCAACAAACCCTACAATATGTTGGATATAATTACAAAAGTTGCTGATAATGCTGAGTTTTTCGAGATTCATAAAGGTTTTGCAAAGAATATTCTAGTAGGGTTTTCCCATATAGCCGGAAAGACAGTGGGAATTGTGGCAAACCAGCCAAACGTAGCTGCAGGAGCTTTGGATGTAGACGCTTCCGACAAAGCTGCCAGGTTTATACGTTTCTGTGATGCATTTAATATTCCTATTGTTACCTTTACTGATGTTCCGGGATATCTTCCAGGTGTTAAACAAGAGCATAACGGAATAATCCGTCACGGAGCAAAGCTATTGTATGCCTTCTCAGAGGCTACCGTTCCTAAAATTAATATTATCGTAAGAAAAGCGTACGGAGGAGCATATATAGCCATGAACAGCAAACATTTGGGTGCTGATATGGTTATGGCATGGCCTACAGCAGAAATAGCTGTTATGGGTCCGGACGGAGCAGCGAATATCATATTTAAGAAGGAAATCGGAGAAGCTCAAGATCCTATCGAATTCAGAAAGCAGAAGATTCAGGAGTACAGAGACAAGTTCTCCAATCCTTATATTGCTGCTTCAAGAGGATATATCGATGATGTTATTGAACCGGCAACAACCCGTCAGCGTATAGCGAGTGCATTGGATATGCTGGCATCAAAACGTGAAACCAGACCCTCAAAGAAACATGGTAATATACCGCTATAACAATAAAAACAATTCGCTTAAAGCATTGGAGGATTATTAATATGAAAAAGTTTGTTGTAAATGTTAATGGAAATAGTTACGAAGTTGAAGTAGAAGAAGTAGGCGGAGCGCCTTCTGCCGTTAGACCTGTTCAAGCATCTGCACCTATTGCCGCTCCCGCGCCCACATCCACTCCTGTATCTGCGGCACCCGCTGCTCCTGCTCCTGCTCCTGCTCCGGCAGCACCGGTATCAAACGGAGCAGAAGGCGCTGTGAAAATTTCAGCTCCTATGCCGGGTACAATATTAGATATTAAAGTAAAGGCTGGAGATGTAGTTAAAAAAGGCACCTTGGTTATTGTTTTGGAAGCCATGAAAATGGAAAACGAAATACTCGCACCTCAGGATGCTAATGTTGCTTCGGTTAACGTAACTAAAGGTCAGCAGGTTAACAGCGGAGATGTCATGTTGACATTGAATTAATTTAAGAGGGAGGGCTTATTAAGCTATGGGAATAAAAATTACAGATACAAGCTTGA
>CAZPIS010000005.1:0-21309 GCA_964586745.1 uncultured Ruminiclostridium sp. | reverse complement strand
TATAACTCTAAATTTTTTCATAATGCACACCTCATGTCTGAATCCATTTTTATATCTATGAACATAACTATTCTTTTATTCTCTCAATATTTTATTATTCTTTTTAAGGTTCACTTTACAAATCAAAGGCATTGATGTAATATTATACATAATTTAACATTATAGCAGTCTTTTTAATACATATGAAATGGAGATTAGGTTATGAATAACAGATTAAATCGAGAAACCATCATGGAGCTTATGAATAAGAGTTGCATGGGCAATTACAATAGGTTTAGCAGGGAGTTGGGAGTAGACCCGGCCCATCTTTATAGATTCTTAAATACCGGCGTTGGCGGAGGAAAAAAAATCATATTCAGTTTGATGAATTACTGTGAAAAGAATAAGCTGGATTACAAAAAATATATTGAATTGTGATAGTTTTTATGGCACTTTGACCATAACATGTTGCACTAAATAGAAAAAAATATTAAGCAGATTTTCTGTTGTTTTTACGCTTATAAAAGCATTTTAGATTATTTATAATAAATATGTAAACAATAATTGCAATAAATAATTTTTAGCAACTAATGAAGACTTTATGTAATAGTTAAATGCAGTAGATAACGTAGTTAGATATGCCCCTAATTATCCCCTTTTTTCGCTCCTTTTGGAGCGGTACATTTTTAAATTTTATATAGATTCCTCCTTTATTATTGAAAAGACGGGTTTACCCGTCTTTTCTCGTTTTTCTGATATAATCGATTATCTGTCTTGATGCAAGAGCTCCTTGCCCCACGGCAACCGAGACCTGCTTGAATAGTCCTGTACAGTCACCTGCGGCAAATAAGCCGGGAATATTGGTCTCCATTTTATCATTCACGGTAATGCTTTTACCCTCTGTAGCAATTCCCATTTTAAGCGCAAAATTGGAGGAAGAAGCGCTTCCGTAGGCTATAAACAGACCCTGAACACTTTCTTTACTGCCGTCCTCAAAAACAAGCTCCTCTATTCTGTCCTGACCCTGAAGCTCCTTGATTTTTAAGGTATTTACCTTAAAATTACCAAGGCTCTCTTTCAGACTTTCTGAAACACTTAACGGCATATCATTTGTATACAAAGTTATGTCCTGAGTAAACGCAGCCAATTCTATTGCTTCATGTATAGCAAAATCTGTATATCCAAGAACCCCGACCTTTTTATTACGGTAGAAAAAGCCATCGCAGGTAGTGCAATAGCTGACACCGCTTCCCTCGAATTTATCAAGATTTTTAACCGGTACTCTTACAACCGGAGCACCTGTTGCTATCAGCACAGTTGTTGCTTCATATTCGCCGTTCACTCCGGTTATTTTAAATTTATCAGTTTGTTCTATACTGACTACTTCGTCCTCGATAATTTGCGCTCCCAATCTAAGGGCTTGTTTTATTCCTGTTTCCAACAGCTCTTTCCCTCCGATGGGATTCTCAAAACCATAATAGTTTTCTATTTTATCAGCCTTTAACAGCATGCTGTCTGACTTTCCAATAACCAAAGTTTTCAAATTGGCTCTGGTGGTATAAATAGCGCAAGACATCCCCGCAGGTCCTTTGCCGATAATTATTACATCGTATATCACATTTCTTTCCTCCCTATTGTATTTATCTAATTATTACCCATTATATCAAAAAGTTATTAAAAGACACAGGGAACAATTAATGTGGATATTAAGAATATTGCCTTGCTAACGCGACTTATAACTATGTAAAACGGCCGCAAAGATTTCTTAGGAAGATATGCCGGTTGTTCCTGAGCGGCACGGATGGCATCGACTAAAGGTTACATATGGTTGTCAAACCCCCCCATCCCCCTGACAACACGTCCCCCTGACAACACTGAAGAACCAGCTGTTTTGTATTCACGGGCGGCAGAAGGTACAGGGATAATGCCCATTAGCAGCCGCCTCATAAGCATCGGAATAGTAAATAATACTATCCTGATCAAATCCGGAATCTATAATGACAGAATTTTGTAAATGCTCACAATTTGTTCTGCAATAATATAAAATACCATGATATGTATAACCTGTTATCGGAGCTTTTCTTATTACTCTTGCTCCGCCTAAGGCAAAATGCTTATAGCTCTTGCCTGAAATAATCGGAAACCCCTGGGCGAAAACAATTATCCCCTCGTCGGTAAGCGCTCTTTTCCAGTCCGCATCATCTATTGAAGGAAATTCGAGCTTTACCGATATACTTCTTCCCAATGCCCATTGATTATGGTAATCCATGTATGCCATAATTGCCTCTTGAACAGAGTTCTTAACGCCTGATATTCGTAAGTCTTCAAAGGCTTGCTTTTCTTGAAAGTATGGAATTATATCTTTAAAATAGCTGTATTCACCCTCCTCCAAAGTCTGCTCTGTGTAATCAAAAATATATACTTTATCTTCCAGAGTATAGCGGATATTATACCTGCCTAATATGGTTTCTCCAATAAAATGCCGCATTGGAAACCAAACATGACCAATCTCGCTTTGCCCATTTATATTTTTAAATTCGTCAAGGGCATAAAGAGAAAAACCCTCTTTCTCCAAAAAAACAAGAACAGGTATGCAGGCATCCACCCGTGCCATTAAAGATTGGTTGCCCTTAGCATTAAAGGCATGATATAACGAATCAAAGAAAGCTTCGGCTGCAAGCTCCTTGATATCCGAAACAGCTGTTTTACTTGTATATGTAAACCCCGAACCCTTTTTTGAAAGAATAAATGCTGCATCGCCAATTGCGTTATCTATGACATTATCATAATAATCTCTTAATCTTTGGTCCTGTATGGCAATTTTTGTTTCTTGTCCGCTTACAAAAATAAAAGGAGAAATTATAATCACGAAAATAATTGCTAAGCTAGTAAGCTTCATTTCTTACCATACCTCCCGAACGAACAAAAATGCCGGGGTTATGGGTATCCCTGAACAGTATCATGTCACGAATGGCTGTTGCCATTGTTTTCCCTTTGTTTTCAACCTCAACAAAAAAAAGATCTCCCATACCCATATCATAGCGCCGTGATTTATCATGTTCCGAAGCCGTTGGATTATTTGGATACAAGACTTTTAAAATCATGTATTCACTACGGTTTATATGGGTTATCTCATATTCATCGGCGAAGGTCAACACACCGCTGACCTGATTGTATACCGGACTTACCGACCTTTTTATATGGGATAGCTTTATACTATAAGTATTTCCTGTCGATTCAATACGATTTGTAAATTCAGAGTACATCCCGGGTGTTATATATCCTGTGTCCCTGCATGCATCCACAAATCTATTGGATTCTGTCAGCACAATATTGTAGGCTATGTCATCCTGCCTGTCTAGCATTGTCATCAAAGGAAACAGAAACAACAAAACCGCACATAGCATAAAGGCCAGTATCTTCCAAAAGGTTTTGTCCATGACTCCTCCTTGCCTAGTTCAAGGTATATTGAATTTTTATTATTCGTCCATAATTGTCTTTTTTAAATTCAACGCCATAAGATGAAGCAGCGTCAATATCTGATATTTTGATATCATCTGCACTTTTGCCTGAAACCCATATTTCAGCAAAACTTTGATATGGTATTAATGCATCCGAATACAGTTCAAGCAGTTTATTGCTTTCCTGCAGTTTTTTCGCTTGAAGGACCTGATGTATAACTTCTGTTCCTCTTATTTCGAAATTGCCTTTCCCCTCTATAACAGTGACTATTCTATCCTCACTTAATATCGCATTATTTTTTTCTATATAACCCCGGCATCGGTTATAGCCGGAAAAGAAAAACACAAAAGCTATTCCCAATAATAGAACTCCAACTCCCAGGTATAATATTTTTTCAATATTGGCATTCATAAATCAGTCCTTTTGAGCAAAGATTACTCCACGAATCTTTAGATTCTCATCATAAACTAATTGGGAGATAAATTTTCCGGAAGGATTAATATATCTGGATGTCATATTGGGGTTTTCACAATCTCTTCTTTCCGCGTCCATCACGGTCTTACTGACGCTTGAAAGAAGATCTCCGCTATTTACCGACAAAATAGCGCATCTGTTATCTGCACTTAATGTACCCGAAGTTTTTGATATGTATTGAGTATAGCTTGAACTGTTTAAGCCTGTACCTGTGGAAAGATTTAAATTAACGGGATTGCCGCTGTTAGAACCCAATGTCGCAACATAGACAATTACCTCCCCGCTTCTGCCGGCAAATGTCCCTAAGGCTGAAAGAACATCATCTCCCTTTACTTCCTTTCCATCGTATACTCTGAATTCCTCCTCTGCCATACTTTGAGATATAGCTCCCACACGGTCGTTAGCCAAAGTGCTTACTTCTTTCATCCCTCCGAAAATGCTTAGCCCTATGGTTACAACCGCAATAAAGAGAAGAATTGAAACTCCCAGCCAAAGTGCTTTAGATAGATTACCTTCCATAGCTTAACCTCCTATAATAATGGTTTATCTTTTAAATTTGTGATAACTGTTTATAAAAAGCTGAAACACTGTTCATTCCGGATACAATCATGGGAATAATCAAATATAATATAATTAGAAAATAAACAGGTAAAAATCCTATCATGTTTCCCAGGTTTTTCTTTTTCTCTACAGTCCTTTCATTCATATCTTTTCGAGTTTCACGGTTGAAATTCATTTCATTTTCAAGCTCCTCAAAGGCCTTTGCCACCTCCAAATCTGAACTTGCCAGCTGAAGATTATCTATTATAGCCAGAAAAGGTGAAAATCCAACCTCTGCTTTAAGCTCCTCCAGCGCCTGATAAGGACCCGAGCTGAAATTTAATATGCATTTTTGTAAAGGCTCCTTAAAATGAACCGAAAAGGTTTCCATCCATTCCAGAATCTCCTGAACGTGAATTCTGTTCATATGCATCAGCATTAGAATAATTGTTTGAAATTGGGAAACTTCATCCTCCATATCAATCATTCTTGCGCGTGCCATAATACGAAGATTTATAATCGGGACCCAATATCCGATGAAAAACAAGATGAAACATACAATAAGCTGCCACCACCAAAATATGCTGTTAGAAAGCTTTTCAATTTTTTTATTTATTCTCTCATGCGCAATCGTTATTTCCTGATTATCCATCTGCCCATTCTCGGTCAATTCCTTTAAAACCGCATCTTCGCTCAGATTCTTGTCTGAGCTTAAAATTATGCTTCTATCAAACGCCGTTATACCTACAAGCTTTTCATATTGCTGATTGGAGAGTTGTCCACCCAGATAACCTTCAGGCATCTGAGGTATGTATAAAATTAAATATCTGTTGTATATATTAAGACCGATAAACATGCATACTCCGAAAATGAACGCTATAAACCCTGTCAACAGCCTTCTTGCATACAGGGTATATATATTTACAGGCGCCATCGCATTTTTAATCAACTCTGCAAAATCTTGCGACTGCTTTGTATATTCTCTTGGCACCAACCTATCCACAACCGGATACAAGAATTTATCATACAAACTCTCCGCAAAAGTCTTTTTAACATAACCAAAACTTATATGATTATCAAAGCGCTGAAGTTTTCTTAAAATTATATAAGAAATAATTGATGCGAGTATTGTCGCAATGCCCAGAACAATACCAACTCTGCTGTTATAAAATGATTCTAACGGCGCAAAACTTCCGGATGCCCAACTTCTAAGGGGCTTCAAAAAAAACAAAGGCAAAAGTGATATAGTAGAAAGACTCCTTAAAGCATATTTTAGCTTTTCCCGCTTATACAATTCAGCTTTGATTTCACTTCCAAGATAAGTGATACATCTAATAAAAACTGAACTGTCCTTCAAATATGTATCCCCATATTCCTTGGTAATAAAAATTATACCTGCCAGCATCTTAAAATATTTATTGGGAGCTGTCTCATAATACTTTTCCAGCTCTTCCTCCACATCTCTGGAGATAAGAATATCATTTATCCGTTCTGCCTGAGCATATACCTCATAGGTTCCTTCCTTATTCAGCAGGTTGCATACTTCCAAGTTGGCATCCTCCACAGATTTTTGCTCATAGTATTTATGTCGCAACAGCTCAAGATATTTAATCTGTTGCCTTAAAAGCTTGTTCTGAAGATTATTTATAAATAGCTCTATTATTGTATCTCCGATAAAAGACAAGAGAATCGCAAATAATATCATAATTATCAAGTCCCGAGTAAAAACCCAGAATATGATAACAACGCTTATATATGCCGTTATTGAAGCGATAAGAAGGATAACAGTAGTCTTACGGATATTTTTTTCATCCGAAACAGTGTATATTTCAAGTTTCTTTCGGATGTTAAACAGAAGCTTGTTTAAAACAGGAATCATGCTTATTCTTCGATATAGTGAAATATAAAATGCAGAAGTCTTTTTTCCTTGTTGCTTAAGACTTAATCCCGCATTGCTTCTTTTCTTAGAATATGCCAAGTTCACCGCTATTAATAAAAACGCAAGTATAATACAAGAAGCTCCGATAATACCGTATTTATTCAAGCCTTCACCTCCCTTTGAAAGCTTGAGAGTTCAAACAGATCCTCATCAAATTTCTGCGCATCCTCTCTTGTCATAGCACTTTTCATTCTTTGTGCTCTCTCTTTTGTGATAGGGTTAACTGCAACATATTTTCCATTTCTAAACTCTATAATATTACGGCACTCGAAGATCTTCTTATCGGTCATCTTTGTGAAGTAAACGGCCGCTGACTCCATAAAATAAGCCGATTTTTCTCTTATATCTTTAATGTCAACAAAGCTTTGAGGAATAGGTTTGTCCGGAAGCTCCACTATCTCTGTAATTCGCTCTATATACCTTTTACCTTCATAATCTCTTGCAAGATGTATATCAAAATCCAAGACAGACACCACTTGCTGCTCAGCTATTTTCTCGTTATTGAACATCTCACACTTTAAAAGTGAATTTCTCAAAGAAAAAACCAAATCTCTTGAAGTCTTTGCATGGTGGGTAAACAAAGTAAATAAAGAGGCAACCTGGGACATTTGTATCATCCATGCAGCAACAGGGTCGGTAGCTACCTCACCCAGAATATTAACACTTCCGTCGGTCTTTTTCTGGATGTCCAGTCCCATTTGACCTGAAATAGTCTCGGTTTCTCTGAAGGATAAGATATTTCTTCCGGGATACAGCTTTCTCAGATTGAGTTCAAAAGCCATTTCCTGAATTCGCAACGTCAATGTGGCATAAATGTGCTCAATCATAGCCATAAGCAATGTAGTCTTTCCACTTCCCTGCTGGCCTGTCACGGCAGTAATCATACCGCCCTTTACAATATACTTTATGAGGTTTATAGGCAAAGAGGCATTCTCATCCCGAATAAGCATTTCCAGAGTTACATTTTTAATATAAAACTTCCTCACAAAAAAAGCCCAGGATTCGGAGAAAGGGGGCCGAACAACCAAAATCCGGCTTCCGTCTTTCATCTCATTAACCCTGTAACCTGTGGCTTCTGACAGCTGTCCTCCACGATTGTAACGATATATTATCTGGCAAACTCTTTTAAGCTCACTCTCACTATCAAAGCCTAAAAAATCAAGCTTGATAGATTTCCCTTTATAAAAAATCCAAATGCTTTCATAGTTTTTCTGATAGCTGACAGCTCCGTTCAATTGGTCCCGAAAACTAGAAAATTCAGAAAAATCACCGCTGACTCCCGAGACCCCGGCAGATACACCGTCAATATTCATGTCTCTGATTTCATCAATGGCTCCCAACCCTTTATACTGCTCATAAACAGTCTGGGTTATAATTTCAAGCCTATCTTCTCTTGTGGGTATCAAGCCCATTCGATCATAAATATCATTGATTTCATTTTTGGATATATAATAAGAATACTCTTCGTTTTTTGTTTTCTTCAGCTTATCCAGTTCAAAGGTATCAATCAATTGAGAAAGAGCGTTGAAGCCATGCTCCTTCTTTAGCATGTGGAGTATAATTATAAACTTTTCCTTCGTTGACAGAAGATAAGAATTGTTAAACGGAATAACCGAGTTAATTTTTTCGTCCGGTATATAAGAAAGTAAGATATCATAGATAAATGCTTTTACAAACTGCTTGTCCACGATGGAGCCATGCATACATACCTTTAATGCTTTCTTAAGTTCAGCTCTTTTATTGGTCTGTTTTTTAAATTCTACCTCATTAAGACCAAGCTCAAATAAATTTGTTCTGGTTATCTCATTAATTGAATCCTTAACATATCCGATAAGGGTTGGAATGGTATACCTCTGAGGATCTTGCACATCTTGAGGCTCTCTGTTATATTTTTTCGATACAAAGAAAAAATAAAGAGCAATAACAAGCCCCAGCAATATTAGAGCAATTATCATCATGTTAATCATAACCGGCAACTTCTATCGCCCCCCTCAACAATATACTCACAAAGCCGATTTATTGAACTTATTATATGTTTTTCCTCGCCGCGCTTTGTGTCTTGATTAAAGGCAATATACTCGTATACTCTTCCGGAGTTTAAAGCATCCAAAAGACTTGCACTATTGGCAATTTCGAATATACAATCCCTGTCTATTTTGTAACGTCTTGCAAGATTCCCGGTAGTCATACCGACATGCTTTTCATATCTTGCTAAAACAAATGCAATCCGTTTTTGCTTCATAAAGTCATATTCTTCGAGAATAGCTGTTAAATCTTCCAGCAAAAAGCTATTCTGATTTATGCAGAATACTATAATGTCTGAGCCTTGCAGAATTTTTAAACTATTATTCTCTTTAAGTCCACTGTGAACATCCATTATAATAATGTCGTAGAAATCTTTTGCGCAGCTCAGTATATTTAATAAGAGCTCCTGATCTTCCTTAGCCGGTTCCTGCTTTTTTGCCGTTCCTAAAAGCAAGTCCATCCGATGGTTCTTCAGAATGGAATGTGTATAATCAGCTACCATATCTGATTTAAGCCTTCCGTTTTTCATAAGTCTTAAAAGTGCATCAATACCCTGATTGCTTAAGCTCTGAATTGCATGCACACCCTGCCTCGATTCTTTAAAAAGATAGCCCTCAAGAGCGCTTCTTTCTATTTGGTTATGAGCTATCAAAGTTTTTAAGGCTGTTTTTTGTGCAATTGCAGAGGCTACCACTGCGGCTGTAGAGCTAGCCGCCCCTTGACCATGCATGTTAGACCAAAAAGAAATCTGCATCCTATTTCATCCTTTCAGCCTTTTTTAATAATGCTTTTGCTTCCTTTATATCCATGGAAAAAATATCTTGAATTATTTTTCTCAGTACTATTCTCATAGATGGTGAAAGATTTCTGACAGATAATTTGTTTGAAAACTGGCTTTCTATCATCACAATTTTGTTTTTTTCTTCAAAGTATACTTCATAGATTTCGGATATATCGGTAAAGCTGGGTAATCCATGCTCCCAGTAGCTATCAAGATATCGCTTTCCTATTCTGCAATATTCCATAATATTAAGATAAATAATATAAACGTTAAAGGTAGGCCTGGACCATGTATACTCTCCGGTTAATTTTACACAGCCTTCAAGCATTCTTAAGTTAGGTTCACTGATTGCTAAAACCTTAAAGTCCTCCGGTATGCCTATGAATTCTTCCGCATCAATAAAAATGCTATTCCCTTCTAAAACCTTTGCCAGAGGATCTTCTCCGTCTTTCAGCAGTATCAGCTCTACTCCGCAGTATTCATAGCTCTCATATATTTCATCAGAGCAATAAGCATGCTTTGAAATTATTGTAACTTTTGTATGGCATGATGTGATTTTAGCAAGACAGAGTATCAAAAATCGCTTATCTTCCGTACTCTCTCCCAAAAACACTACATTCATTCACTGCCTCCTAAAGATTCTCTTCAACTATAGTTTTCTCTTCTGTTTCAAGTCCTTTAGTGTCAACAGCATCCGGAGATATTACCGTCCTATTTTCACCGAACACCTTGTTTCTTCCTGTATATTGATAGTCTTCATTTATTTTGTTCTCGAATAACACACGGTTACGGATTTCTAACTCTGTTATTGCTTTATTTATAATATTTGGGTTTTCCAAAATCAGATTTTGTACATCGGGATTTGAAGGATATGTTCTGAATGCCTCATTCTGGATATCCGGAGCTATATATGGTACGGCGTACATTACGGTTCCTTCCACAATACTTGCATCAACAATAGCACTGGCCATTCTGAGTATTTCTTCTTCGCCCGCATGGAACCATACTATTTTTTTCTGACTTTCTTCGGTGTTTTGTAAGTCCGTCACCTGCTTTTTGGATATTACAATGTAATCCAGGCCATTTGGAAACATAATTCTAATATCGATATATTGTAATTTTTGAAGCTTTTGCGGCAGATTAAGAATTGTGTACTCCATTAGTCTCATATCATCAGGGTAATCTTGTTCTCCATATATAAGAGATTCAGTTATTACAGTATTAGATAAAATGTTGCATCTTATTACCTTGCCAACTGCCAAGGAAGGATCGGTAATAGAATCAGCCGGTATGAGCCCTGTACTTATTTCTGCAGGCACAATATCATTATCCTGCAAAACCTCCCCTGATTTTTTATCTGATATAACAGTATATACCAAACCGGTAGGATTGTTTTTTTTATACTCTTCCACCGCCAACTGTCCGATTTGTAACTTCTCTTGCTCAGAGGTTTTGTGTTTATTATTCAGATAGTAGAAATATATTACCCCTACAATAAGCAAAGAGAGTAAAAGCCCTGCCAGAAAGCCCATTAGAGTCCTATAACGCTGTGGCCTTAAAATCAACCTTTTTCCCTCCTTTAATTAGGTATTATACCGATAGCTTACATATCTCTTTAAACGTAATTCCTATTCTCTTTTCTTCTTCCGAGTTTAGATAAAAAGGATTAATAACAGAAGAATAAAAAACTAAACCATTGCATCCCAGAAGCTTTTTCAGCTTCTGCCGCTCATATCCCGGAGATATATTCGCCAGATAAATCCATTCATCCTTCGTTAATGATTTTATATTCCCATTGCATTCAGAAAAAAGAGAGTGTTTCCAAGGCACGCTTGGACATAGAACAAGCTTGACATCGGCATGATTAAACTGGTTAATCTTTCTTTCGCTATTAAGCTGGCCTAAATCCAGTATTATTACATCAATACCTTTTCTGGGTATTTCGCCGAAATCAGATGCATGGGGATAAAAAATCAGATTGTTCGTCTCAAATCTATTCTCACTTTGGATTTTGACCTCTCCCAGCTCATCCAAATACTCTCTTATCCTGTCAAAATCCCCGCTGGCATTCAATTCAACTAACACAGAACTGATTTTATTTTCTGATAAATATTTTCCCAGTGCCATGCAAAGAGAGGTTACCCCACCGGCCGGCAGGAGCGATGAAACCCCTATTACTCCTTTGAAGCTTATTCTCGCTTTTTTTGTCGTATTACGGTTAGACAACATACTCCCGTGCTTTATCATTTTTTCCAGCTCCGCCGTAGCTTCCTGACAGGTCTGAAATCTTTCATTGGGATTGGTTTCAATAAGCTTTTGAGCAAATCGTATAAAGCCTTTAGTTAAGCCTTCTTTTTTTAATGAATCCTTTATACTGCCAGCTCCAAGCTTTAACGGATGAACGCCGGTTGCCAAATGAATTATTGTCATTCCGAGATTAAAAAGATCGGTTCTTTGGTCACTTTGCCCTATGCCGTATTGCTCGGGCGCCGCATAACCCTGAGTACCTATGTAGACTGTATCTTCGGAAGCTTCATTGGTGTGGTATCTTGCTGTTCCAAAATCAACAAGTCTTAACCGTCCAGAATCATCCACTATTAAATTAGCGGGTTTTAGGTCCCTGTAGATAATCGAAGGTGTTCTGCCATGAAGATATGAAAGCACGTCCAGAAGATCCCCGGTCCATTTAATAAGCATTTTTTCATATATTTTTCCCTGACTTTCTATTATAATTAACAAATTGGAACCGGATATATAGTCCATTACAATATAGTAATTATCCTCATCCTCTGCTAAATCAGCTATTCTAGGGACCATCGGATGGCCTAGCTCTTTTAGTATTTCAATTTCCTCCATTTCAAAGGAAAGCCACTGACTTTTCTTGGATATAACCTTAATAGCCCAGAGGTTATTCAATATTATATTTTCTGCAAGATAAACCGCCGATGTGCCTCCGCTGCCCAATAAATCGACAATCTTATATCTTTCATCTATTACTTTCCCTTTTTTCATTATTATACAACACCTAACATTTATTAACTGTAAAGTATTGTAACATTATGTTTAAATTAATACAATAGTATAATTTTAATAATTTATATGCACTTCAACTAATTAAACCTAAAGCACAAAACGACAAAAAAACCGGAGATTAATATCTCCGGCCGATTCTGTCATTTACTTTTATCTTCTCTTCTTAAGCTCTTCCATAACCTCATCCCAAGTAAGACCTTGATTTACCAAAAGAACTGTAAGGTGGTATAAAAGATCTGCTATTTCATAACGGGTTTCCTCGGGAGAATTGTTCTTGGCTGCAATTATTACCTCTGAAGATTCCTCTCCGACTTTTTTGCAGATTTTATCTATACCTTTATCAAGAAGATAATTTGTATAGGATCCATCTTTGGGATTAGTCTTTCTGTCGGTAACAACGTTAAAAATCTCATCCAGAATATTGAATTTTTCGCTCATAATAAATACCTTCCTATTTTTTAATAAGCACTTTTTATTTATGCAGAATTGCACCGTACATGCAATACTATTTACAGCTTTGTTTTAATCTAGGATTCAAGATTTCTAAAAAAACAGGTTCTGTTTCCGGTATGACATGCAGCTCCCTCTTGAATCACTCTGGCTAAAAGCGTATCTCCATCACAGTCTATAGATATAGAAACCAACTCTTGAAAATGCCCCGAGGTTTCCCCCTTCAGCCATAGCTTCTGACGGCTTCTGCTATAATAAACCATTCTTTTTCTTTCAATGGTGAGGTTTAAAGCTTCCTCGTTCATCCAAGCCAGCATCAAAACCTCTCCCGTTTGCTGGTCCTGCGTAATAACCGGCACCAAGCCTTTTTCATTATATGAAACGGCTTTTAAAAAGGACTCCTTATCCATGTTTCAGCTCCTAACTAAATGCCCAATCCGTTTTATACCTAAACCGTATAACTTTTATCATTATATCACTATATATCAATTGGTTTAAGCTTTTTTTCTTGTGATTAAGTCCTGAATGGCTTATAATACCATTAACTCCATATAAGGCAAAATTCTTTAAAATATTACGGAGCTTAAAAATGCGTATATTGCTTGTGTCTGACACAGAAAGTGAATATATCTGGGATTACTTTGATGCTGAGCGTTTCGAGGGAACAGACCTTGTAATTTCTTGCGGAGATTTAAAAAACGAATATCTTTCATTTCTGGCCACAATGATTAAAGCACCTGTTCTTTATGTGCACGGCAATCATGATACCGGGTACATAAAAACCCCACCGGAAGGATGCGACAGTATAGAAGATAAGCTGATTGTGTTTAAAGGCCTTCGCATACTCGGACTAGGCGGGAGCAAGAAATACAACGACCATCCTGACTATTCAGTTCCTCCCTTTCAATATACCGAAAAGCAAATGGCAAAAAGAATACGTAAGCTTAAATTTCAGCTTTTTTTAAAAAAGGGGTTCGATATTCTGGTTACCCACGCACCCGCTTATGGTGTCAGTGATGGCGATGATCCTTGTCATAGTGGATTTAAGGCATTTTTGCCACTTTTTGAAAAATATGCCCCCAGTTATATGCTGCACGGTCATATGCATCTTAAGTTCGGACGAGCTTCTCGTTCTGTTAAATTCAAAAATACAACTGTTATTGACGCAAACGGATATTATTTTTTAGATATTCCGGAATAGGAATCTTTCTATGATATATAATTAAAGCTATACAATCTTTCCCGTAGATAAATCATTTACAGTTTGATATTGTTTTAAGTCCGGTATTTCACCAATAATACCATCAACAAGCCAATTCATTGATAGAATCTGCTCTCTTTGCAGCTCTTCACCACTTTCCACAACAAGATTGCCGTTATTATCAAAAATAGGGCCGGTAAATACCTTATAGCTTTGTGACATAATTGATGTCTTAATAAATTCTACCAGCTTTCCTGTTGTCGCAGGTACATGACTTTTTGCATAGAAGAAATCCAGCAGTCCGGAGTCCAGTCCCCACCAGAAGTTTCTGACTCTTCCGGTGTTTGCATTATCTAACCCCAAGCGGGTTCCTCCGGCTAAAATACTTCTTATATATTTCTCGTAGAAAATTCCCCAATTCCATATCGGAACAGCTAAGTATTTATCCGGTTCATACTGACCATCTTGGTTGAGCTTCAGTGTGTAGACTCCATATTCCTTTGCAAACCTGCTGTTTATAAGAGTATTATGGTGAGATACGATATCAGCTCCTATCGAAGCAAGCTCCCGGGTTATTGAATCGGTATCAACTATTTTATTATGCTTAATGGTCCACTTAACATATACCTTAACCCTTGGATTGACCATACGGGCACCTAAAGTAAACGCATTAAGACCGCTTAAAATATCAGCGGCCGGGTATGGCGCAATATATCCTATCCTTCCGGTTTTACTCATTGTTCCTCCAATAATACCACTTAAAAAGCGAGGCTCATGGATTCTTCCGAAATATGTATTCACATGCTTAAAGGAATGTAAGAATGAACAATTTAAAAAATTACACTCCGGATTATCCATTGCCACCTTCAGTGTAGGATTTATTAAGGCAGGAGTGGTTGTAAAGATAATCTTGCAGCCATCGTCAACCAATTGTTGAAGGATAGGTGCCGCCTCACTGCTTTCCGGCAGATTGAACTTTGAAACTGTGGTTACGCTTTCCTTCAAAGTCTGTTCGAGATGAATACGCCCCAATTCATGGGAATACGTCCAACTGGAAGTCTTGCTGTCAGTAGAATGAGCGAATCCTACCTTCAGATTATCATTATTCATAAAATTAACAATTTTCCCCATTAAGCTCTTTTCTGTTTTTAAGCTGGGGCTTTGCTGGATATCAACTGTTTCCGGACCGGAATAATACTTTAGCTCGGAAAGCAGCCTCCAGATTCTGTCCTTGAATTCCTCCTCATTATAGTCTTCATTGGTACCGTGAATCTTGAGATAATCCAAAAACGCATCCCCGGTTGTTATGGCAAGCTTATCGCCCCCCAACTGATAAAAGGCCTTTTTAAAATTATTATATATTGCACTTATAAAGTACTTAAATCTATCGGATTCATCAACATATCTGCCGACGGGCTTATAGTCTTTTATGATTTCCCAAAGCTCAGAAAAGTTCTTCTCATTAGACATCCAAATTTCATTAATTCCAGTTTTTTTGTTAAAATCCATAAACTCATAATATAGCCTGATGTCCTTATTGTTCTCGTCATACTTAGGAATAAGGCGGGTGACATTAGCATAATAAGAATAAACATCCAGGTATCTTAGCACAGAGATTCTTTTATTACCCTCTATGATATAGAACCAGTTAAGATATTCATAAGCTTTAACAGGGTCTCTCAGACCCTCATTATTCTGGATGTCACATACATTCTGCCATTTTATAGCCATTTCCGAATCAACTTCCATAATAGGCATGAAATTATGTGCAAATGAAATACTCCTTAAATAGGAATATGTACCCTTTACTTTTTGTAAGGGAATTTCTACAATGCCTAAATCAACTTCCGATACGATATCTATATTTTTAAGAATACCGTCAAGAAAAGGCAGATATCCGTTTCTGCCCTGTGAAATATGATATGAGTATTCTTTAAGCCCCAGTTTTCTGGCATTTATATAATCAAGCATATTTGTTGGCATGTTCTACACCCCAATACCCGTGTGATTAAGAATTATTTCCCTCATCTGCTGAGGAACATTGCGGGCATAAATTAAATCTAAAAGACTATTACTCTGCTTAAGTGACATGATTAATTGCTCGTTTGTTATAAGACTCTCCTCAAAAGCTATTGCCAGCTCGTCCAAATCAATGATTTCAACACGGCCATCGGGCATTATTTTAATATCTGTTAGTAAATCATTTAGATAATATGTATCCGACTCTTGATCATAATTGATATCAATGATATCGCAATACCAATAAATTATTTCCGTATTATGTCCGAAGAAAGCGCTTATTTTCCAGCCCTTCTCTAAAAAAACGCATGAGATACCGCTTTTAATGTCATTTCTAGGCTTAATAGGATTCCATTGGGTTATAATATACTTATCATCGCGGTACAATAATTTATCTGACGACAAATCAATAGTTTCAGAGGGAATATATCTGACTCGGTATATTCTAGCCATTTCTGCCACCTCGATAGCCTTTTTAATAATTATACAATAATAATCAGTAAAAACAATATACTAAGGGCTATAGTTGGGTAATATGTTATAATTTTATAGAAGAATTCATATAAAGGGTGGTAATTCATAGAATGAAAACTATGCCCCTGAGTCTAAAAGAAAAAGTTAAACCTTCGCTGGTTGTAAAACAGGAAAAAAAGTCCTGCAAAAACTGTATGAAGGGTAAACGTATAGGCATTACCAATGATATACTTTGCCGTATAAAGGGTATAGTTTCTGAGGACTATTGTTGTTCCTCCCATCACTATTTTATAATGGATGACTTTAGAAAACTGGATTTTTATCGCTGCTGTGATTGTGAATTCTTTATATTTCACCCTCATGAGCACATACATACATATGGTGTTTGCGGAATGTTTTCGGTGAGGAAATGTGACGGAAGTACAAAAAAAGCATGTTCCAAGTTTATCAGACGCAAGGAGCATATAGCGTAAAAGTTTAAGAAAATGTAAGGAAGGCTAAATGCCTTCCTTATACTTTTAATAATTTATTTCCTATATTCTTGCTACGCCTGTCTTTCTGGCCGCTTCCGCAACTGATTCAGCCACTGCCTTTCCTACCCGCGGGTCAAAAGCCTCAGGAATAATATAATCCGCCGACAGCTCATCTTGGGAGATTAAACCCGCTAATGCTTTAGCAGCAGCGATTTTCATTTCATCATTTATGTCGCTTGCCCGAACATCAAAGGTACCGCGGAAGATTCCCGGAAAAGCAAGTACATTATTTACCTGATTTGGAAAGTCGCTTCTGCCCGTGGCGATTATTTTCGCCCCGCCTGCCTTGGCATCATCAGGGAAAATTTCAGGCGTAGGATTTGCACACGCAAATATAATCGAGTCCTTCGCCATTGTCTTTACCATATCGGTCGTAACAACTCCGGGAGCTGATACTCCGATAAAAATATCTGCACCCACAAGCATGTCGGCCAATGAACCTGCTTTTCTTTCTTTGTTTGTTATAAGGGCCATTTCTTCTTTAACCGGGTTCATGTGCTCTTTGCGTCCTTCATAAATTGCACCGCTTCTGTCACAGAGTGTAATGTCATTAAAGCCATCACTTGAAAGAAGCTTTGTAATCGAAATAGCTGCCGCTCCGGCACCGTTTATAACTATCTTTACGTTTTCTTTTTGCTTATTGACTATTTTCAGCGCATTAGTAAGCCCGGCCAGAGTAACTACTGCGGTACCGTGTTGATCATCATGAAAAATCGGAATATCGCACTTTTCCTTCAATCTTTTTTCTATCTCAAAGCATCTTGGTGCGGCAATATCCTCAAGATTAACTCCCCCAAAGCTGCCGCTTATCATATATATGGTATTAACAATTTCATCAACATCTTTTGATTTGATGCATAGGGGAAACGCATCTACATTACCAAACTTCTTGAATAGTACACATTTGCCCTCCATAACCGGCATACCCGCCTCAGGGCCAATATCTCCCAAGCCAAGCACAGCTGTGCCATCTGTAACAACCAAGCATAAATTATGACGTCTTGTCAGCTCATAGCTTAGGTTAACATCCTTTTGAATTTCCAGACACGGCTCTGCCACACCGGGTGTATAGGCAAGGGATAAATTTTCTTTACTCTTTACGGGAACAGTTGCGATTACTTCGATTTTTCCCTTCCATTCCTTGTGTAACCTCAATGACTCTTTTGCATAATCCATAATCCACCTCATATTTTTTCAAATGGGAATATGTGAGGCAGCCCCAGACTATCGCGCACAGCGATAATCTCTTTTTGTACTGCTTCACCTACAGGAACGCCCTTGTTTTTTCGCTCAAGCCACATAAGGTACTCTTTTTCCCCGGCAGTATATATGCGTCCCTGCCCCGGAGCCTTTTTTGACTCTCTGAGTTGACGCAGAATATCTCCTGATATTTTCTTAAAGCTGTCCAACCCCATAAAGGCTTCCGGATCTATAACTAGAAAGAAATGTCCTAAATGGTAAGGCTTCTTATTTCCACTGTCATCAATACCGGTAAGCAGTTTAAGGAAACTTCCTGCCTGTAGTGCGGCTGATAGAACCTCAACCACCGTAGCATATCCGTATCCCTTATAACCGCCCATTTCATCCCCGATGCCTCCTAAGGGTGCAAGTGCTGCCTTCCCGGAGGACAAATCCTTTAAGATTTGCTTGCTGTCAACCATGGCTGACCCATCTTCACCAATAACCATACCTTTAGGAGTATCCATTCCGTTACGGGCATAATACTCAATCTTGCCACGCTGGCTTATTGATGTTGCACAATCCAGAATAAAAGGGAACTCCTCATCAGTTGGAAAACCTACTGTAAGAGGGTTAGTCCCAAGCATGTTTTCAACTCCGAAGGTAGGGGCTATGGATGGGCGTGCATTAGTTCCTGTGAATCCAATCATACCATTTTTTGTAGCCATTGTCACCCAATATCCTGCTATACCGTAGTGGGTCGAGTTGCGAACAGTAATCATGCTTAAGCCGTATTTTTTGGCCTTTTCTATTGCCATTTCCATTGCTTTATAGCTTACCACCATACCCATTCCGTTATTGGCATCAAGAACGGCCGTAGTTTCGGTTTCTTTTAAAACATCTATTTTAGTTACCGGGTTTTGGATTCCATCCACAATACGGTCTATGTATATAGGTTTAAATCTGTTGCAGCCATGACTTTCAATACCTCTTCGGTCACTTTCCAGCAACACATCGGCACAGATTTCGGCATCCTCTTTAGGTACACCATATCCAACAAAAGCATCAATTAAAAAAGAATTCATCAGTTCCCAAGATACATAAGGTCTTGTTTCCATTTAGCTTTCCTCCCAATCCATTGCTCTTTTGATCGCACGACGCCATCCTTTAACATAGATATTACGCTTATTCTCATCCATTCCGGGAATAAAGATTCGTTCACTTTCCCAACGTTTTTTTATATCTTCAAGACCGCTAAACTCTCCTATGGCGAGCCCTGCCAAGAAAGCTACTCCCAGCGCCGTTGATTCAACACATTTGGCTCTGTTTACCGGAATGTCCATAATATCAGCCTGAAATTGCAGCATAACATCTGAAACTGCAGCCCCACCGTCCGCCTTTATTTCAAGCAATGGGTTACCGCTATCCTGCTCCATTGTATGGGCTAAATCATATACCTGATATGCGATACCATCCAATACTGCTCGGCAAATTTGTGCCTTATTAGTAGCTCTGGTAATACCCAGCATTGTTCCCCTGGCATACATATCCCAATAGGGAGCCCCAAGACCGGTAAATGCTGAAACAAAGTATACTCCACCCGAATCTTCCACCGATTCTGCCAGAGTATCAATTTCGGAATCTTTAGAAATTAAGCCCAGCTCGTTTTTAAGCCACTTTATTCCGCTCCCTGCGTTAAACACGCTGCCTTCCAAAGCATATGAGACTTCATCTTTAATTCCCCACGCAATTGTTGTTAACAATCTGTTCTTGCTTTTAACAGGCTTATTTCCTGTTTGCATCATAAGAAAGCTGCCTGTACCATAGGTGCATTTTGCATGACCGGGTGAAAAACATGCCTGGCCGAATAACGCTGCCTGCTGATCTCCTGCCACTCCCGCAACAGGAACACCGGCTAAAGCCTCAAGTCCTTTGATTCCGGATTTAACTTCACCGAATATATGGCTGGAAGGCAATACTTCCGGTAGTATGCAGCGTGGTATATTTAGCTCGGTCAAGAGAGTGTTGTCATAATCAAGAGTATGGATATTAAAAAGCATTGTGCGTGCAGCATTTGAATAATCTGTGGCATGCCTTCCCGTCAAATTCCAAATCAGCCAGGAATCCACCGTGCCAAACAGCAGTTCACCTTTCTCAGCACGCTCTTGTCCATTTGGTATGTTGTCCAGGATATATCGAATCTTTGTAGCTGAAAAATAAGCGTCGATTATAAGGCCTGTAGTGTCCTTCACATGGTTTTCAAGACCGGCTTTAATCAGTTCCTCGCATAAAGGAGCCGTCCTTCTGCACTGCCAAACAATTGCGTTATAAACAGGTTTACCGGTTGCTTTTTCCCATACGATGGTTGTTTCCCGCTGATTGGTTATTCCTATTGCAACAACTTCTTTTGGTTGAACCTTTAAACTTATTAACACATCCGCAGCCGCTTGAAATTGCGATTCCAATATATCCGACGGATTGTGTTCCACATATCCCGCTTTTGGATATATTTGTTGGAATTCATATTGCTTACTGCCTGCAATATTACACTGTAAATCAAACAGAATGGCACGGGAACTGGTCGTTCCCTGATCTAAGGATAAAATAAACTTTCGCATTATTAGCTCCCTTCTTTTTTGAAACTATTGGACTAAAAGCTTTATTTCTGCCCTGAACCCTCCACATGCAATATCAACTTTTATTTCTCCTGCCATACCATTGGATTCAACCCAAAATCCTGCCGAACCTCCTGTTAAAAATATCTCGTCTGGTCCGATAATTCTGGCATTCCCGGATATATTAAGCCTTACAATAGCATCAATAAACGGTAATGGCCTGTTATACTGATCAACAAGCTTAATAACAGCCCGTGTTGCATCCTTCTCCCCCGATGTCAGTGTATAATCATCCGCAACAACCATAAGCTTAGAAGGTAATGGGTTTCTGGCCATTTTAACTTCTTGTACAGGCTCTCCCCCTATATATCCGGTAATTATTCCATCTTCCCATTTCATTCCCCATTGACTTATTTGTTCAATCGAAATAACCGAGGTATCAATTATAAACGGAGGATAAGGAAGATGCTTAAACTCCTTTGATTTCTCGTAAACAGGAATTGGATCATAGTCTCCGAACTTAAGTGTTATCCAGTCACAATTCGACAAAACAATAAGCGGGAAAACGGTACATTCACTTCTTTCTCCTCTTGCCCAATAGGTTA
>CAZPIS010000004.1:0-21581 GCA_964586745.1 uncultured Ruminiclostridium sp. | reverse complement strand
ATATTTTACTGAATAGAGCATAGATTATAATGTAGAAATAGTATTTATGGTATTTCTAACTTCTTTTAGCTCAGTTTCCCGTCTGGTCAGTTCTATCCGAAGCTGGGATTCCCTTTCCTTTAACTTCGCGTTTTCGGTATTCAATCTTTGCGATTCTTCCTTAAGCTCCTGATACTTCTTTTTAAGATCAGACAAACCACCTGCGGTATTTTTAAGCTCCTCGCTTGTGCGGAACAACTCGTCTGCCATATTTATGGCAGCCAGAACAGATGCCATGGAGGTACTCAAAAGATGATTCTTCCTTGATATCTCCAAAACCTTTCTGTCAACAAAAAGAGCAATTCTTTGTATGTATTCTGGAGACTCAGACCCGGTCACTACATATTCATTTCCAGCAATGCGAACAGTTACTTTATTTTTCTCAGCCAAGATACCAGCTCCATTCAGAACAATTTTCTCTTTTGTACCATCAGTACAGTTATCTTTTTATTATTATTATAACATTATTGTTTAGATAGTAACAATAATGTTATAACAAGGTTCTCGGGTACCCGTTCGAAATCTTTTATTTCGCTAATGTGTGAGTATACTATATTTTGTCAAGTAAGCACCTGGAACAAAAAATTATCAATTTTGACGACATTTATTTTTCATATTTTTCTCTTAAATATTCTCCAAATTTCTTATCAATAATTAAAATATGATGCTCCAACCATTTACTTAAAAAATCCAACACGCTCGTTAGGGTCTCATTCTGATTTTCATCTAAATCATATAGATTTATTGCTAATACTTTATTTACAAAGCTTTTATGCTCAAGAATTTGTATTTTTGTATTAAATGAATCATAATCATGCTCTTCGAACATTTTTTCCTCATGCCCGAAGTGGTATACGGTGTATTCCTTTAGACGGGAAAAAACCTCTACGATGTTGTCATACCGGTCGATATGACTATCATATAAAGATAGGTCATTCATTTCATTAATCATATCAATCATTTTCTTGTGTTGCTCATCAATGGTTTTATCATAGCAACTAAATTCAGGCTTCCATTTAATAATCATTGTAAAATAAATCCCCCTAAAAAAATCAATTGTTTTTTGTGCTAATCATCCTATAATTCTTGCTTTTTCGACAGATTTCTTATATAATTTTGTTAACACTGATACCTTAACATACTTTTACCTCCTTTTTAGCACATTTTTTTTTAATTTGGCCTGTTATATTAACAGGCCAATGTTTTTATCAGATTGAATCTATTCCAGATCCTCTGCTTTTATTTCTTGGATGCTTTTTTCAATTTTCTTCTTGAGGCGTTGAAGGGCATTATCTACCGATTTAACGGGCTTTTTAAGCTGCTTTGCAATATCATGATAGTTTACTCCCGCCAAGTATTTTTTAAGAACTTCTCTTTCAAATGGGCTCAAAAGCTCTTCTACCATACTTTCAACTACTGTATATTCTTCCTTATTAATGAAAAGCTCCTCAGGGTCGGCAATAGATACTTCCTGAACTAATTCAATCATGGATTTATCTGAATCCTCGTCAAAGACCCTTCTATTAAGTGAAACATAAGAATTCAAAGGTATGTGTTTTTGTCTTGTTGCCGTTTTAACAGCGGTAATAATCTGCCTGGTAATGCATATTTCCGCAAATATTTTAAACGGAATATTTTTATCATCCCTGTAATCGCGAACTGCCTTGAAAAGCCCAATCATACCTTCTTGAACAATATCCTCTCTGTCAGCTCCTACCAAAAAATAGCTCCTGGCTTTAGCTCGTACCAGAGGCTTATATTTTTCGATAAGATGTTCCATTCCGAATTTGCATCCTGAATGAACGTATGCCAAAACTTCCTCATCGTTCATACTAAGATAGTTTCTTTTAGATTTTTCCAAGTAAGGCACCTTTGTTTTCCTCCACAATCTTAAAAATCCGGTGGGCCCTTTTTGAAAACCAAGCTTTTCACATTTATATTAAGCACATTTACATTAAAACCGGCGAATCTGTCTAATTCCTTTATGATTTGTTCTCTGGCTGTTTTAACTGCCTCGAGTAAATTATAGCCAAATACCATTATAACATCCAGATCAATATAAAGTCCATCAGGGCCGTTGCTGGTACGGAATCTGCTCACTTTATCCATCTGAGGCATAACAGATATTATGTAATTTACTAGCTGATATATTGCATAATCCGATATCGTATAATTGCCAAAATAACTGAATGTAGGCCTTACCACAGATTTTTCGCCTATATTCTGAAACTGACCCTTTCCTTTTCTTCTGAAAAGCTGCATTGGGTCTAAAAAATATCCCGAGAATTGCTTTTTCAGCTGCATAGCCGGAACCGGGATAACATGCTTCCCCTGCTTCATTCTGGTATTTTTAGCCTGCTCTATCTCATATGGACTCGCCACATCTTCAATATATATTCTCTGATCATACTCCCCAAGCTCTAGAACTGCAGCAATTTTATCCACCATTCCGTCAGATGTACCCAAAATGAGAATACCCTTAGGTTGATGCAATTTAATAGCTTTTTTAATATCACTCTGGTGTTCTTCCTCTAAAAAGAGTGCAACCTTTACAGAACTGATTTTAGAGGGAGCCTTTTTAGCTGATTTCCCTGCTACAATTGAATTCTCATGAATTAATAAACCATCATCTATTATATAATCCAGATTATTTTCTCTTGCCACCCATAAAGCACGATGACTTTTTCCCGTGCCGCTTGACCCAACAAACGCTACAAGTTTCAATTAAAATCCTCCGTAAAACAAAAAAAGTTTCTAAGTTTAATATACCCATATTATTCCACTGTTATTGCGCAAAAAACATAATAAAGATAAAATACACACTATATCAAAAAGGACTGTCCCAGCGGAACAGCCCCTTTATAAGCTCAATAATTAGTGCACAATAGCCTTTTCAGTATCTTTGTCAAAGATATGGACATGAGGCATATCAAATACTACCTTTATTTTCTCACCTGCATTAGTAGTAGATTTAGGACTTACGCGAGCAGTAAAGTTTATTTCATTAATAAGAACATAAAGATAGGTTTCCGAACCTAAACGTTCAGTAACTTCAACGCTGGCATCAAGAACTTCGTTGTTATTGGCGAGCCATTCGTCTTCATCATGAATATCCTCGGGACGGATACCAAAAATAACTTCTTTTCCGATATATCCTTGTTCTTCAAGTGCTTTTGCTTTATTCTCAGGAAGCCCCAATGTATACTCCCCAAATTTTAGTATAACCTTATCGCCTTGTTTTTCAATAAGCGCATTAGCCATATTCATTTGTGGGCTTCCCATAAATCCTGCTACAAAGGCATTTACAGGTTCGTCATATAACTTCTGGGGACTGTCTATCTGTTGAACAAATCCATCCTTCATAACAACAATACGTGTACCCATCGTAAGAGCCTCGGTTTGGTCATGGGTAACATAGATAAATGTTGTATTGAGCTTAAGGTGAAGCTTTGAAATCTCTGTTCTCATCTGAACTCTAAGCTTTGCATCAAGATTTGAAAGAGGTTCGTCCATCAAAAACACCTTCGGTTCGCGAACTATAGCGCGTCCCAATGCAACACGCTGTCTCTGTCCACCGGAGAGCGCCTTTGGCTTTCTGTCGAGAAGATGCTCAATTGAAAGAATCCTGGCAGTTTCATGAACTCTTCTTTTTATTTCTTCTTTTGGTGTCTTTCTGAGCTTAAGACCAAATGCCATATTATCAAACACTGTCATATGTGGATAAAGCGCATAGTTCTGGAATACCATTGCTATATCTCTATCCTTAGGAGCTACATCATTACAAAGCTTGTCCCCTATATATAGTTCACCGGATGTAATTTCTTCGAGACCTGCAATCATTCTGAGTGTTGTAGTCTTTCCGCAGCCGGAAGGTCCGACAAGAATAATAAACTCTTTATCCTCAATATCGATGTTAAAATCACTGACAGCTGTCACTCCACCCGGGTATGTTTTGAATACATTTTTTAATGTTACACCAGCCATTATATTTACCTCCTAATTTTGAGCACATATCTAATATGTTTTTCTCGGTAATATAAATTTAGCACGGAATACGCATTTAAAGCTATCTTACTAATTAACAAAAAAAGAAAATCGATTTTAGCTACTTTGTATTAGTAAATGTTCACAAATGATACTAAAAAATATGAAAAAAAGTAAAACGCCAGTTGAATTATTATACATTTGAATGTATAATTATGAATTGTAACCACTCGATTTTTGTTAGTACTATATAAATAATTTATGAAGTTTTATTAATAATACCTAAAATGTTGAATTGAAAGTTGAGGAGAAAAAAATGCTGAATCTTGGAATCATAGGAGCGACCGGATATGTAGGTGCCGAGATTGTCAGACTTCTGGCATTAAGGGATGATGTTAGAATTACTACCGTGGTGTCAAACAGTTTTGTAGGTCAGCCATTTTCGGCTGTTTACCCTTCCTTGAGGGGCATATATGATAACATTTGTGACAAACTGGACATAGATGATATATCAGAAAAGGCCGATTTTTTTATAACAGCTCTTCCCCATGGTGTCTCAACTTCTGTAATACCCTCCCTTCTGGAGAAAGGCAAACGTGTAATTGACCATAGCGGTGATTTTAGATTCAGAGATGTAAAGGTCTATGAAAAATGGTATAAGGTAACCCATGGAGCCCCGTATCTAATTAATAAGGCCGTTTATGGTCTGCCTGAGCTTTACCGTGACAACATTAAGACAGCCTCTTTGGTTGCCGATCCGGGTTGTTACCCTACATGCTCGGTTATGGGAATCGCACCGGCTTTGAAAAATAATATCGTCTCCCATCAAAATATCGTAATAAATGCTGTTTCAGGTGTGTCCGGAGCAGGACGTAAATCGGATTTACCATATGCCTTTTGTGAAACTGATGAAAATTTTAAGGCCTACGGTGTGGCAAGCCACAGGCATACTCCCGAAATAGAACAAGAGCTTTCTTTGCTTTGCGGAGAACCCGTTCTGGTGTCATTTACACCTCACCTTGCTCCTATGAAGCGGGGAATGCTTGCTACTTCCGGTCTGGATTTAATTAATGAAAAGCTTAGCGCAGGTGATATACATTCGCTCTATGAGGAATACTACCAAAATGAACCTTTTGTCCGGATACTTCCTTTGGGGCAGCTTCCCGAGACCAAATACGTTGCCGGCTCAAACTATATTGATATAGGAATCGTTGTGGATTCCCGTTTAAATAAGCTTATCGTTGTTTCTGCCCTGGATAATCTGGGAAAGGGATCAGCTGCTCAAGCGGTACAAGCCCTTAATATTATGGCCGGATTTAATGAAACAAAGGGATTATTATCTCCCGGACTTTATTTATAACCTATAAAATCTATACTTCGCTTTAAATCGCAGCAGTCACGCCGCTAAGTAAGTTAACAAGCTATTATTGAACTATAGAGAGGTTGAAAAAAATGTTTGATTACTCAGAAATAATAAAAAAAGCCGGAATTCTTGTTGAAGCACTTCCATATATTCAGGCACTGGCGGGTAAAACCGTAGTTATTAAATACGGTGGAAATGCCATGATTAACGATGAGCTGAAAAACTCGGTGATGGAGGATATAACCCTATTAAAATATATAGGATTAAATCCGGTGGTAGTCCACGGAGGCGGGCCGGATATAAACAGTGCATTAAAGAATTTCAATATAGAATCAGAATTTGTTAACGGTCTTCGTAAAACCGACAAAAAGACTATGGAAGTTGCCCAGATGGTTCTAGCCGGTAAAACCAATAAAGAGATTGTTTCTCTTTTAAACCGAAAAGGCGGAAAAGCTATTGGAATCTGCGGAATAGACGGTATGCTTTTTGAGTGTGAGAAGCATTATGAAACAGTAAACGGTGAACAGGTCGACTTAGGATATGTCGGTGAAATCAGAAAAGTCAACACTCGAGCCATTGAAATACTCACACAGGATGAATATATCCCTGTTGTCGCTCCCATAGGAACCGATAAAGACGGTAATAGCTATAATATAAATGCAGACACTGCCGCCGCAGAGTTAGCAGCGGCCTTAAAAGCAGAAAAGTTGATGCTTTTAACCGATGTTGAGGGAGTTAAAAACTCAAAGGACAATAACAATATTATTTATGCTATAACCAGCGACATGGTAAGTTCCCTTATAGAAGAAGGAATAATTGTAGGAGGAATGATACCAAAGGTTATGGGCTGTGTTTCAGCTCTTGAAAACGGGGTTAATAGAACACACATTATTGACGGACGTATTCCTCATTGCATTTTGTTGGAAATATTCACTAACAAAGGTATAGGAACAATGATAACACGTGAAATCAAGCCATATTATGATAACGAAAAATTGTAATATTTCTGTTAAAAACTTTTTTAAATTCATCCTATTGATTAAAGCATACCATAAAATAATCCTGTAAATATTTTTATTATATGCTAAAAAACCCCTCTCATAACCATGAGAGAGGTTTTTGCTTCATTCACTCTTTGACCAGATCTTTGAAAACCTCATAGGCCTTATCCCACAAGGTTTTGTCCTTTGATGAATAAGTAACTATCGGGAATGACGCTTTAACAATACTTCTTATTTGTTTCAAATCCTTAACCTTACCCAAGGCCATAGCTTGTACGAGAATATTTCCGATGGATGATGCCTCAATAGGCCCTGCAACAACACTTCTGCCTGTAGCCTCGGCCGTAAACCTGCAGAGAAGCCTATCCTTGATACCGCCACCAACCATATGAATTACAGGTAATTGTCTGCCTAATAGATTCTCAAGCTTTTCCAGGGTCATTCTGTATTTCAGGGCAAGGCTCTGGGTTATACAACGAGACACCTCTCCTTTTGTCTCCGGAACAGGTTGGCCTGTTTTCCTACAATACTCTCGTATTCTTTCAGGCATGTCTCCCGGGGCAATTAATGAAACGTCATCAGGATCTACAAATGACTTGAATGGCTCGGCATGTATTGCTTCATCATCCAATTCGGCAAAGGTACAGCATTCTCCTTCCTTATCCCAATGTCTTTTGCATTCCTGGATTAGCCACAGACCCATTATATTCTTCAGTACAGTAATCTTTCCGCCTACACCACCTTCATTGGTGACCGACAGATTCATACTCTTTTCATTTATTATGGGCTGATTAGACTCAAACCCCATCAACGACCAGGTTCCGCAGCTAATGTAAGCAAAATCCTCATCCATGGTGGGAATGGCTGATATTGCCGACTGAGTATCATGTCCTGCAACTGCTATTACCTTTATCCTTTGAATACCCAATTCAAGTGAGAGTTCTTCGGTTAGTTCACCAATTATTGTTCCGGGAGCTATTATGTCAGTAAAAATCTCTCTCGGAAGATTAAGCTGATTGATTATTTTATCAGACCATATTTTGCTGTGGGCATCGAGCAATTGAGTAGTGCTGGCAATACTGTATTCAGCGGCCTTGGCTCCCGAAAGAAAGTAATTCAATAAATCAGGTGTAAGAAGCAGGGTCTTTGCCTCACCAAGCAAAGAAGAGTTATCTCTTTTCATGGAATAAAGCTGTAAAATTGTATTAAACCACATAAACTCTATTCCTGTTATTTTATAAAGCTCTTTCTTTGAAATTAACTCCTGAAGCTTTTCCATCATTCCATTAGTTCGCTTGTCTCTATAATGATAAGGATTGCCAATTAGGTTTCCCTGATTATCAAGAAGCCCGAAATCAACACCCCATGTGTCTACGGCTATGGAAGAAATATCTTGGTGGCCTTGACGGACGCAATTCATAATTCCTTGCTTTATCTCATGAAAAAGCCTCAGAATATCCCAATATAAATTCCCATTTACCATTACAGGCTCATTAGAAAATCTGTGTACTTCCTGAAGGGTTAACTCACCATCTTTCAGGATTCCCAGTATAGCTCTTCCATTGCTTGCGCCAAGATCAATAGCCAGCATTTTGATTACGTCCGTCAATTATAACACCACCCTTATATCACTTTTTACCGTATAATGGGCCGAAATTATCACATGCTCTGTAATCAGCACCTTCTAAATCTTTTGTTCCAAATGCTTTCCATGTGCTTGGTCTGTAAATCTTCTCTTCGGGAACATTGTGCATGCAAACGGGTATTCTCAGCATAGAAGCGAGAGTTATTAAATCGGCACCGATGTGGCCATAACAGAAAGCTCCGTGGTTGGCACCCCAATCGGCCATAACCGAATACACGTCAGTAAAAGATCCTTCTCCCGTAAGATTAGGTGCGAACCAAGTAGTAGGCCAAGTAGGATCTGTTCGTTTCTGAAGCTTGGCATCCATATCTTCTGGTAATTCACAGGTATAACCTTCTGCTATCTGGAGAACCGGTCCCAAGCCTTTAATCAGATTAATTCGGGTCATCGTTACCGGCATGCTGCCTTTGGTAACAAAATATGAAGAATAGCCTCCACCCCTAAAATACCCGACATTTGCAGGTTCCCAAGATGTTGCGCCAAGACATTTTTTTGCTTCTTCGGATGAAATGTCCCAAAATGGTTTCATTGCAGGCTGACCGTCAATCGACTGCTGCCCGGTTCCATCCAATGCCGCCGCTCCCGAGTTAATAAGATGGATTATTCCATTTTTAGCAAGACCTGTCAGTTCCTTACCTGTAACACGTTTTACAGCTTCAGGGCTCCAGTAGGTACGTACATCGGCAAAAACCTGAGCAGTGTTGGTAAGAAGGTGCCCGAATAACATTGCCAGACCATTAAGGTTGTCATTTTCGGTGGCAACAACATAGGCCTCCCTGATTCCATTCCAATCAAAAGAGGAATTCAAAATTGCTTCCATAAAGTCTCCATTGGGAAAATGGTCGGTCCATTGTCTTTGTCCTTGGAAGCCTGATAAAATAGCATTGTGTCCCAAAGCTTCTTCTCCGAATCCAAGCTCAGCCAGTTTTGGATTTCCTATCATAAGATCTCTGGCTATCAAAACCATTTTGACAACGAATTCCCAATTCTTGTCCTTGGTCTGCCTGCTTTGCTGAATTTCCGCGGGATTATTGTCTTTGCCCTCTTTGCAGTTTTCCTTAACCCATTTTAAAGCCTTTTCAAATTCTTCCTTATCATAAATTCCCTCATCAATTCTTCTGATGAACTCGCTCATGTCTATATATTCGTTACGCATGCCGAGATAATTCTGGAAGAAGTCTTCACTTATCATTGAACCGGCTATTCCCATGGACACCGTACCCATGGAAAGGTATGATTTCCCTTTCATGGTTGCAACAGCAAGTCCAGCTCTTGCAAATCTCAATAACTTTTCTTTTACATCGGCAGGAATATTGGTATCCCCGGCATCCTGAACGTCTCTGCCGTAAATGCCGAATGCCGGCAACCCCTTCTGACTGTATCCGGCCAAAACCGCTGCGAGGTATACCGCTCCGGGTCTTTCTGTTCCGTTAAAACCCCAAACAGCCTTTGGAGTAAAGGGATCCATATCCATAGTTTCTGAACCATAGCACCAGCATGGTGTAACGGTAAGAGATACGCCTACACCTTCCCGGGCAAATTTTTCAGCACAGCGTGCAGCCTCGGCCACTCCACCAATACAGGTATCGGAAATAACACATTCAACCGGAAGTCCGTTCGAGTGCTTTATGTTTTGTGAAATTAGCTCTGCTGCGGCTTTTGCCATGTTCATAGTCTGATCCTCAAGGGATTCTCTCACTCCCCTGCGACGACCGTCAATAACCGGACGAATACCAATCTTGGGCATTTCACCCTGGAATCTGTTTTTGGGTTCATTCACTTTCAAGTCCAATTTGCTTTCCATAAGAAACCTCCTAGCTTATGCAATCGTTTACATTATTGTTTAAAAGAGAGTCCCACGGTTTTCACCATAAAAACCTCCTAACCTAACATGATTTCATCAAGATTGTTTTATTAGCCTATAAACTTATTACTTTACAATTAGTTTAGTCTTTAAGCGAACAATTTGAGGAGTACAATCTGCATCGCCATTGATGCGTTGAATTAGCATATTTGCTGCTTTATTTCCAATCTCCAGCATCGGTTGACCTACCAGCACTCTGCAATATTCAAGGAGAGAGGCTAATTCCATATCATCAAAGCTGGCTATTGATAATACCTTTTCATTAGTTTCCCTATGTTCTGTCAAATATCTGGTAGCACCCATATGCATGTAGTAATTTGATATAAAAACAATTTCCGGAGGATTTTCTCCGCTCATCAGTTCCTGCATTTTATCATATCCGCTCTGTTCATGATAATCCCCATATTTTATAATCGATTCATCAATTGATATGCAATAATCTCTTAGGGCACGTTTATATCCTACATCGCGCTCCCTTGCCGATGTAATCCTTACATCACCGCCAATATACCCGATCCTGCGGTAACCATTATTGATAAGATATTCAATTACTGCATAGCTGCCATTTATATTATCCACTAAAACAGCGTCTGCTGAAAAATCATCTACAAGCCTGTCAGCCAAAACTACAGGAATTCCTTGATTTACAAGGCTTTTGAAATGAGCGCCGGTGTGGCTTGCAGGAATAATAATTACTCCATCAACACATTTTTCCATTAAAAGTATAATTCGTTCTTTTTCCTCGTCCACGCTTTCATTGGTATTGCAAATAATCACCGAATAACCATATTTTTTTAACTCATCTTCGACACCTTTGGCAACAGTCATAAAGAAGTTATTTGCAAGCTCGGGACACATAAAACCAATGGTGTAGGTTTTGTTTGTTTTAAGGCTACGGGCTATATTATTGATTTTATAATCCAATTCACGAATATAATATAAGACTTTTTCTTTTGTTTTACTACTGATTCTGGGATCTCCGTTTATAACTCTTGAAACCGTTGCAGTGGATACTCCGGCACTCTTTGCGACATCTTTGATTGTAGAAGCCATTTGGTTTTCCTTCCTGCATGTAATCGTTTACATTATACTATACCAAAGAACTTTTTTCAATCTGTTTTTATTTTTTGTGTTGGGGTTTTTATTTTTTTGTGCGGTTTCGTTTTTGTGTTTTTTAATCATAAAGAAGTTGTTCTATATCAGGTTGCTCCATATTCTCTGAGTTGTAGAATTTACATCCGGTATCGGAATCAGCTACAGCCTCGCCTTTATATGCTTTGTATGCAAGCTCTACTGCAAGATAACCAATCATGTAAGGGTCCTGGGTAATTGAACCGAGAAACCATCCATTCTTAACAGCTTCCTTATGTGCTTTACCTGCGTCGAATCCGACTACTGTGATATTCTTATATTTGCCATTTGTGCGGTTAAGGTCCGTGCCATCGGTTGTAGCTGCAAGGATGCCGCCAACTGTTGCTTCGTTTGAAGCAAAGATGGAGATAAGACCTTTTATATTAAGCACGGTTTGGATAGCATTCTGTGCATCTGTCGCACTTGAAGAAGGAGGAATAATAACAAAGATTTCTACTGCTGCTTTTTTAGCCGAAGCTTTAGCAAACTTATTATGTCCCGTAACTGCTACCTTGCCCGGGAAAAGTGTTTCACAGCTGGCCAGCATTTGGTTAACATAACCAACGGTACGACCGACTATAGATGCCGAGGTAGCGTCCTGAGATGCAACCGCAATAACTACAGGGCTTTCAGGAGTAGCTTTATTTAAAGCTGCCTGGAAGGTAGGGCTTGCAAACATGGATTCAGCAGCCAGCTTACCGGCGTTTTCATTGTCTGTTGAAGCTGTAGCTTGGATAGTACCGGCAGGAGCATTCGGAATACCGGAGTCAAATCCCACTACCGGAATATTCTTCTCTTTCAAATCATTAAGCTGAGTTATAACCGATTCGGTATCGAGAGCTGCCAATGCTATGGCTGAAGGATTCTTCGCCATAGCGGCATTGAGCATATCAACCTGAATATTTATGTCGGATTCTGAAGGTGGTCCATCAAATGTCATATCAACATTATATCTTGCAGCTGCGTCTTTTGAGCCGGCCATAACTGTTTGCCAGAACTGATGCTGGAAGCCCTTTGAAATTACTGCTATATATGGTCTGGAATCCTTTGCAGGGGCACTGCTTACAGGAACTATACTGCTTTGCACAGGAGCCGACCCTGAAACTGTCGGAGCTGCCGTTCCACAGCTTACCATAATCATTGCAAGCAGGGAGACAGTTAAAACGAGAGACAATATTTTAGCGAAATTTTTCATCGATTTTCCCTCCCTATAGTATTATTAAACATTAATATTTAAAATCCTGCTGACTAATCTTTTTTACTTGATTTGCCTTCCTGTTCCTGTATATATCAAGCAGTACGGCACAAATTACTACAATACCCGTAAAGAATGTCTGCCACTGTCCCTGAAGATTCATAGACATAAGTCCTTGCTTTAATACACTCATAATAAACACACCGATAATGGTTCCTGAAACAGTACCAATGCCCCCTGCAAGTGAGTTTCCGCCGATAACAGTACCAGCAATGGCTGAGAGCTCAAGTCCATTTCCGGTACCGGGAATTATGGATGTATAAGCAGCGGCGTAAACAATTGCTGCAAGTCCTGAGAAAAAACCGCATATGACATAGGCCATAATCTTCCACCTGTCTACCTTGACTCCGGAAAGACGCGTAGCTTCTTCATTTGATCCAATCGCAAAGGTATAACGCCCCAGTCTGGTTTTATTAAGAACGATAAACGAAATAAACAGGAATGATCCAAGCCATACGGCACCAATAGGAAATCCGTTTTTTGTCTTAAAAAACACAAATTTAAACCATCCATCAGTATCGGTGACTGTTGGAAACCGCATTGTCATAACCTTGGAAATAATTGATCCAAAGCCCATTGTAACCATCTGGGTTCCCAAGGTTGCAATGAATGGTGGTAATTTCAGCTTAGCAACCAGCAAACCATTCATTAGACCAAATAATGTGGCCAGTCCTACTATTAAAACAAGAGCCCAACCGATTGACCAATTCCAGACATTATAGGCAACACCGCCAATTAAAGCAGAACACATCATGATAGTACCTATAGAAAGATCAATACCTCCGGTTATGATAACAAAGGTGATACCTAATGCTAAAAAGCCTATGTAGTAGGATGAATCCAAAATATTGACCAAGGTGGCAGTGGAAAAAAAGTTATTACCGAAGAAAGAAAAGAATATATACATACCCAGTAGGGTTCCTATTACAACCAGCTTTTGCATGGTACCTGAATTTAATTTTTTTGGTTGACTGCTCATTTTTTGACTACCTCACTGTCTTCTTTGAGTTGCAAGTTTCATAATTTTTTCCTGGTTTGCATCTTTAATGTCCAATAATCCTGTAATAACACCCTCACACATAACCGCAATCCTGTCACTCATACGAATGAGCTCAGGAAGCTCCGAAGATACCATAATAACGGATTTTCCCTCATTAACCAGTTCATTCATAAGCTTATAGATTTCACTTTTTGCACCAACGTCAATACCGCGAGTCGGTTCATCGAAAATGAGGATATCGCAATTTTTTATAAGCCATTTTGCCAATACCACTTTTTGTTGGTTACCTCCTGACAGATTCTTCAAAAGCTGCCTGTTAGATGGTGTTTTGATACTGATTTTATCAACAAACTCAGCCGTTATTTTATTGGTTCTCTTATCGCTTATCAGACCGCCCTCAATAAAATCTCGGACCGTCGCCAAAATCGAGTTATCGGTTACCGAAAGATCCAGAGCAAGCCCACACCTCTTCCTGTCCTCCGACAAATAACCAATACCATACTCAACTGCATCGGAAGGGCTATCAATATAAACTTTTTTGCCATTTATACATATTTCACCGCCTGACATCCGGTCGGCACCGAAAATTAAACGGCAGACTTCTGTTCTTCCTGCACCCATGAGCCCTGCAAATCCAAGAATCTCACCTTTTCTTAATTCGAAGGATACATCTTTGACAACCGGAGAGCTCAAATTCTTACAACTCAATACAATAGGCGCATCTTCAGGAACCATGCTGTGTGTTTTGGGTTCTTGATAAATTACGCGGCCGACCATCATCTGAATTATCCGGTCAATGGTGGTTTCTTTTGTATTGACGGTTCCAACATATTGACCATCACGCATTACAGTGATTCTGTCAGAGATTTGTTTCATTTCATCCATCCTGTGGGATATGTATATGATGCCCGTTCCCTGCTTTTTCAAATCCCCTATGAATCGAAACAGGTCATCGATTTCTGATTCAGTCAGTGCTGCGGTTGGTTCATCCATAATCAGAACCTCTGTATTAAATGATAAAGCTTTTACAATCTCAACCATCTGCTGTTTTGCAATTGGTAAATCCTGCACTCTGGTCTCGGGATCTATTTGTAATCCAAGGGATTTTAAGAGTTTAACGGCCTCTTGCTTGGTCTTTTTGATATTCAGTAATGGTCCCTTCATATGTTCTCTACCGATAAAGATATTTTCTGCTACCGTCAGATGAGGCATAAGGTTTATCTCTTGATGTATAATGCCTATACCAAGATCCCGAGCATCCTTGGGGGACTTCAAATTAATTTCTTCGCCCTTATAAATAATCTTTCCGTCATCCTTTTGATAAATGCCTGCAAGGACCTTCATCAATGTTGACTTTCCGGCTCCGTTTTCTCCCACCAATGCGTGTACCTCACCTTTGTACAGGTCAAACTCACATTTATCCAAAGCTTTAACACCGGGAAATGATTTATCTATTCCTTTCATACAGATCAAACGATCTCTCATTTTTTCACCTCAGACTTATCTCTTCTAAGACAAGTAAATAATCTTATTGAAATACAGTAATAACAATTTACCTGTTTATATCTAAGTTTAATTGAACTGAGGTATTAAATGAATGCGAAATCCTATACTAAATTTTTGAAATCTTATATAAGTAATGCTTAAATAACGGCATAAAAAAAGCGTTATAACGCTTTTTTTCAGTTATGTTTTATTTTCAGGGTAATATAATAGACTGATTAAAAATCATCTGTGAAAGGAAAGACAAGTTTTTGATTTTCTGTATAATGCATATTTACTTTATCTATAACTGTTGAACCTGTATCAACTATCTTTGGAACACTTTCATTTATGATCGCATCATAAGCATATTTAACACCCAGATAACCCATACTGAAAGGATTTTGCACTACCAAAGACTGTATGATATCCTTTTCAACATATCTTATTTCTTCAGGAGTGCTGTCAAAACCGATTATTTTAATAATATTCCCCTTTTTAAGCTTAATAATAGCTCTTGCTGCACCGGTGGTTCCGTTTGCATTGAGGCCGACAATAGCCTCAACATCCGAATATTTCTCCACTATTTCCATAGTGAGCTTTTCAGCGGTATCTTCATCCGAATTACAATACAATGTTTCCAAGACCTGAATATCCTTATACATGCCAAGGGTTTCAAATAAACCTTCCTCTCGCTGATCACAAGAAGCCGCTCCCTTTACAAAGCTCATTACAGCAATTTTGCATTTATCACCAACCTTGTCAACTAACGCTTGCCCAAGCTTTTTGCCCGCATCTACATTATCAGTACCGATAAAGCTTTTAACTTTCTGTGAGTTTAGTCCTGAGTCAATGGTTATGACAGGTATTTTTTCCGAGGCTGCCACGTGAGCTATATCTACCAGGCGCTCATAATCACACGCTGCCAGAACAAGAGCATCTACTTCTGATTCAATAGCTTTCCGAACAATATTAATCTGGCCATCTATATCCTTTTCATCTGTAGGGCCATCAAAATGTACATCAACTCCAAACTCCTTCCCTGCTGCAACTGCGCCCATTTCCACAACGGCCCAAAATGGAGTATTCTTATTCTTTACTATAACCTCTATATGCTTTTTTTCTTCATTCTCAAAACCACTGTCAACACAACCTATTACCATGATAATCAAGCATAAAGCTAATACCATGATTAATACTATTTTAATAAATTTCATACCTACCTCCTTGAAAATGCTCGTTATAGGGGTATACGAATATTAACTGTTGTGCCGACATCAACTTCGCTTTTAATTTCTAGTCCGTAATTTTGCCCAAAACAAAGCTTTATCCGCTCATTAACATTTTTCAAGCCTACACCACCGCTGTAATAGCTTTGGGATTCCTGTGCCAATAATTCCTTTAATATTTCGGGTTTTATTCCATATCCATTATCCGAAACCTGCAAAAGAATATCATCTTCTTCTGTTGTTACCGATATCTTTATAATTCCCTTCTCGTTTAAGGGACTTATTCCATGATAAATAGCATTTTCAATAATAGGCTGGAGAATAAGTTTAAGAGTTCTCTTTGACTCAAGACCGGGTTCCACATCAATTGTATATTCAAATTTATCCTTATACCGGATTTTTTGAATAATGAGATAGCTTCTGGCGTGCTCCAGTTCATCGGCTATACTGATTATTTCATTTCCTTTGCTTAAGCTTATTCGAAAGAGTTTTGCAAGAGCTGCAACCATTACTGTAACGCCATCATAATTTCTATTCTCATTCATCCATACAATTGAGTCCAGTGTGTTGTAAAGAAAGTGTGGATTAATTTGCGCCTGAAGTGCTTTTAATTCACTTTTCCTCTTTTCCTCCTGCTCTTTTATAATCTGTTCCATCAACGTTTTAATCCTTGCAACCATCATATTAAAGGCTTTTGATAATCTTTTAACCTCATCCTCACCTTTTACCTCAACACTGATATCAAAATCACCGCTTTCCAACCGCTTCATATGTTTTTCCAGCCTTTTTATTGGTTGGGATATCTTAGCTGATATAAATAAGGATGCCAATATCTCAAATATGATACCAAAGAGGGAGATATATAGAATAAAATTATTAAAGTACTTATTGTTGGTTATTAATTCATCAACATAGCTAATACCTACTATTTTCCATCCTGAATAGCTGACATTCTTGACTGTCATAACCCTTCTTTCACCATTAAAATCTTCGAAATATGTCCCGGGCTCTCTTATTAACGCATCCATTGTATTTTCGGTTTTCAAGCCCGCATAAATCATTTGTTGCTGCGGGTGATAAACCATATTTCCGGATCTGTCAATAATATAGATGTATCCTCTTTTTCCCAGACTTACATTGTTGCACATCTTCTCTATGGTGCTAAAATTCATATCCACGACTGTCAACAATACAATAGGCTTCTCATTTTCATAATAAGTAGCTCCACGGCATAGGGAAACGACCCAGGGGTGAGAATCTTCAAAAAATCTCTGTACATGAGGAGATAAAAAAATAAAATCAACGGGATTATTCACCAGAGTAATAAACCAGTCCTGCTGTGTAACATCAAAGTTCTTATTATAAACGCCTCTTGGATTGCTGATAATAACATTTCCCCTCTGAGAGTACACGGCCACGGTTACAATATCCTTCCTTATTTTTGCGGTCACATTCAATAAATAGGGTAAATCATCTTTCTGATAAGTGTCACTCTTTTGACTGCTTCGTATTATATCCGATATCTCCATCATTCCCTCAATATAGGAATTAAGATTTAAGCTGACCTGATCAATAATCTGTTGAGTACTTGTCGCGGCATTTTTTTCTGCACTGTCAGAAAAAAGATGATAAAGTGAAACAGATACAATTAGCATTGCCAAAAGCATTACTGCAGTAAAGGATAAAGTAATAACATTCTGTATACTGCTTAGCTTTAATCTAATATGTACTCTTTTGAAAAAATCCAATACCTTTCCCAACAATATCATGACTCCTTTAGTGCCTTAAAACTGTTTCTATATTCTCTCGGTGAAATACCTACGTTTTTCTTAAAGAAAAAGCTAAAATAATTAATATCCGGATATCCGACTCTTTCGGCTATTTCTGCGGTCTGTAAATCTGAATTGACCAGAAGATTCTTTGCTGCGTCAAGACGCACTCTGACAAGATATTTTAGAAACGTTTCATCTGCTTCCTTTTTGAAAATCATACTCAGATAACAAGCACTGATAAAAAGATGGTCTGCCAGCTTCTGAAGGCTGAGAGTATCATCGGAGTAATTCTGTTTTATGTAGTCTTTTGCCTTTTCCAGCATTAGTTGGGTTTTGTTATGCATTTTATTTGAAATTAACTGCTTTAATTTTATACAGACCTCTTCAATCCAAACTCTAATCTCATCCAAGGTGTTTAATCGTAAAATCTCTGCATTTAGGTTTGAATTTTCCAGCATTTGACCGATATCCAATTGAAACTTTCTGCTTAATCTTGATATTGAAGCAACAATTTCTAATAAATATAGCTGATAATCCTTAAGAGACATGGTAGATTTTATTATTTCCTCAAAAATTTCTCGTACTGCAGCAAGAACATCTTCTTCAGAACCGAACTTAATACTTGAAATCAACCGTGACTCCTTTTCTTCATCAAAAGCAATATAATCGGAGGTCTGGGGTTCTAAATCCTCAATATATATAACCTTGCTGACTCCGATTAATCTTTTATATTCCAATGCTGACAATGCATTTTTATAAGATTCCTTCAGCTTATCCACCGAACCGGAAATGCTACCCAATCCTATTGATATTTTTACCTTCAAATACTTCTCAACATTGAAACGTATCTCCTCCAAGACCGATATGGTTTTTGTCAGCAATAGATTTTTATCTTTTTCGTTTAAACAAAATATAAAAACAAGGTTTTCGTCATGAAAAAAAGCTTCTCCCCATGGATATTTTGAAATTATCTCCCTTGTGATGTTTAATACAGCGAATTTGCACAATTCACAATCGTCACCTTCATAACCGTTCTCTGCCATACTATTAGTATCTATGCTGGCAGCAGCGACCGTGAAAGTGTTACCCTTCAGACAAAGGTTATATAATTGAATCCGCTTATCGATTTCTGCCTTGCTGAGATTGCTTGTAACAAGTTGTGTTAAAAACTTGTCCTTTATGATGGGAATACTTCTTATATAATGACTCCGTAACCTATTGATGTCTTCTTTATGAGATGCTTCATCCTCTATTATTTTTTTCAGCTTGGCCATTAAATCTGTTATATCCTGAGGAAGAACCGGCTTCAGAATATAATCGGTAACTCCGTATCTGATAGCCTGCTGGGCAAATTTAAACTCATCAAAACCTGTTATAATAACTGTTTTAACGGTAGGATAACACTCACTTATTACAGATGAAAGCTTTAGACCGTCCATAATCGGCATGGTAATGTCGGTGATTACCGCATCCGGTATATTCTCCTCAATTAAATCCAAAGCGTCCCGGCCATTTTCCGCTTCTTTGGGAGCATCGAAGCCAAGACTTTCCCAGTCGATTTTTTGAATAATACCTTTACGGACTTCTTCTTCGTCATCAACAATAATCAATTTAAACATTGGAATGTTCCTCCTTAAAAGATATATGAAATAAACATGAATCCTCCGCATTTAAATAAGGGGCTTCTTCCGCTTACTGTAAACATATTCATATTAAATTTTTCTAATTTAATTCAATATTAACAGTTATGAAGCCAGTCTGCAAAGGTTTTATGCTTTCTGCCGGTATTGATACTAAATATCTAATTGTATTTTAGTGATTTTATTTTTAAGAAATGAATGTATATCATACAGCAAATCAACAATATGCCTGACAGTCCGAATAATATTTGCATGCTGCCTGCTTCAAAGCCAAACTGCTTTAATCTGTAATTCCCCAGTATAGTGATTAGCAAAGACCCAAGCAGTGAGCTGCCAAAACCGACAATTCCTCCTATTGCAGAAGAAAAACCTATATAAATTGTCTTCATACTATCCGGCGAGTATTTATACTGGATATTCATTAATGAAATGTTTATTCCGCCCCAAGCAGCACCTCCGAGAAGCTGTGAAAGAGGGACTAAGTAAAGGGCTGTATTCTGATTTACAAAGAACCACATGAATTGATTAACTATCTGAAATCCAATACAAATTTTTGAAATATAAAGCCAGGATCGTTTATCTGCAACTCTTCCCATTATTCTTGCATTTATAATACTTGCAAGTGCTGCAAAAATCCCCGTTATGGTTATGAAGGTATAATTCAGTTTTAATCCTGACACCATATACACCGAAGTAAAGGGAGCGCTCATTTGATAGCCAAGGTTCCATAATATTATTAATCCTATAATTCCTCGAAAGGTTTTATCCTTCAAGGGAAGTTTAAAAACATCAGCCTTCTTTATAGGTCTATCAGCCAGCTTAACTTCAGGCTCTCGAATCGAACAGGCGAAAACAAAGTTAATAATGCTTAGAAGTAAAACCACAACGAAAAGAGCCAGAAAGCCATTGCTTTGCTGCCCGCTTATCCTCGAAAAATCAAGTAATCTACCCATTCCCAAGGTAATAATTGTTACAAATCCAAGCACAACCGACTCTCTTATGCCAAAATATCTTCCGCGTATATTTTCCGGTGCCAGACTGATTTGCCAAGTGGATGCGGGCGGGTTAATGAAAGAAAGAATCAGATGAGCCAGAAGATACGACACGGCCAAGTAAGCCATGCCAATACTTTTATCTCTTATAATTAATGGAATCAAAATCAACAAACTCAGAAGTATTCTGGCCACAAATGCCCCAATTGTTATCGTGGCTTTTCTTCTGGATCTGATCTCAAAAAACAAAGGCGTCAGAAACATAACCACGCCGGATAAAACCGGTATAGCCGAAATAATTCCATTAAGACGGTCATCCGCACCAAGATATTTAAGATACCCTGCCATAAAGGCTCCCGCTGTCAAAGAACCTACGGTTCTTGCGGTAGAGCCTTCAAATATTGATAGTATGCGACTTTTATGCAAATCTGCTTCTTGCAGTTTTGATTCGTCATAGAATAAATTTTTTATATAATGCTTGACCCGGTTCTTATTATCTGCCTTTAACATTTAGCCCTCTCTGTTATCAAAACCAATAAGAATTTTTCGAATTATATGAGGCAAGGACCTACTTACCATTAGATGAGGTACGGGACCCGCTTAATATAAACAGGTCCCGCATCAATAAATTAAAAAGGGGCTATTTTGTTATCTCGCCGTTTATATCCCATAAATCTGTCCAGTCCGTTGAACCATCCCAGAGGAACACCTGGCCCTTGATAAGACGGCAATTCTTATCAGCCTGAGCCAATTCGTTCATTTCTTCTTCTGTTAACAGGTCTTCCACTGTGCAGCGAAGATTGCTGGCATATTCGTTCCTATATATAGAGAACGGAATGGGCGTCTGCCCGCGCTGAACAGCCCATTTAATACAAATAACAGCGGGATGAACATTGTGAGCCTTTGCTATTTTAACTACGATCGGATCTTGAATATCTACAACATCGTCCGGTGTCTTATCTCTGTCGGGACGAGTCGGTGAACCGATCGGGCAGAACCCGATGGGCTGTATGCCCATATCTATGCAGTAGTTAAATAACTCAGGCTGCTGGAAGCAGGGATGAAGCTCCATTTCATTGGCAACAGGCATAATAGTGGCATCGCGAACCAAAAGCTTCAGCTTGGGAACGGTCATATTTGATGAACCTATATACCTGACATAGCCGGCCTTTACAAGCCTTTCC
>CAZPIS010000003.1:10722-24879 GCA_964586745.1 uncultured Ruminiclostridium sp. | reverse complement strand
CACCGAAAGAAAAATTACCGAGCATCTCAAAGAATGTACCATGACGTGCTGTTTTCCCCACATTTTCAATATCAGGTGTACGAATACATTTCTGACAAGTGGTAACACGTTTCCCCGGAGGAATCTCACGACCCGTAAAATATGGTTTTAAGGGAGTCATACCCGCATTTATCAATAAAATACTGGGATCATTCTGCGGAACCAGCGAAAAACTTGGCAGACGAATATGCCCCTTGCTTTCAAAAAAGGATAAATACATTTCTCTTAGTTCATTTAATCCGTACTTTTGCATATAAAACTTCCGACCTCTCTAATAAGTATAATCTTTACTATATTCAAGCTTATTATCTCTTAATTCTAGCACCAATTAACATAGATAAGTATACCCAAACCGACTTATATGCGTCAAGCGGGTCTATATTAATTCATAAATATAAAGAAATCAGCTTCACGATTTACATTTACTTACAAATATAAATTATTTATAATAATTATAAAGGAGTTGTTTATATGAAACAAATATTATTTATTATTCTGGTAATCTCTTTACTTTTTACAGCATGCTCAAACTCAGAACATAACAATGTCATTGAAACACCGAAACTGAAGACTCTGCTCAGCCTGATTCTTCCGATACAGTAAGTCCAACATCAAAAATTGATATTCCAAATGAAAATAATAATTCAGTTAATGATGAATTTGAGGGCATTATAGATGAACCTGACCAAGCTCTAGGCGATGGTGACGATACTTTTGACAGGCTTTTTGTTGAAAGTACCAACGATTCAGCTTTTACAGATCAAATTGTAGGGAGAGCGGAATTAAGCAAATTTTTTAACGAAGAGATAGAGCCCCATAAGTTTGAAAAGCAGAATCTTCCTTTTGTTTATAAAATAATCCAACATTTCAACATTCCAAAAGAAACCTTTATTGAATATAACAAAAAAATGATTATTTTCAATAAAGAACATGGAACTGATTCGGTAACGTATGAAGATTATATAATTGAAGCGCTTTATTGTGGTGATGTTGAAAAAATGCGTCAAACATTGAAAAGCCCCTATGTTTTATATCAAAATCAGGAATTCTATACGATTTATGACCTGATGAAAATGAAACCAGAAGAAATAAGAAAATTAGAATTATCTCAGGAAGAATTATTATCACATATAGATAAAGTATATGACGCAATGAAATCGTTCGGCTATGATAATGAAGTTACACAGGAATACTTCTACGATCTGTCGGAAAAGATACAATCCATGAAAAAGGCTGACTAATACTAATGCACGTATCGATGAACTTCACCCCTGAAGAAATAACTTTAGGGGTGTTCATATACAAATTTAACGGCTGTAGCCTGCAATGATTTAGCGCTCCGTGAAAACATCCGGTTTTCAAGTCGCGCTCGCTTCGCAATCCATGCTCCGCTTTAAATCATCGCAGTCAGCCGCTTAATAAGATTGGATAAGTGAATACTAAACTTGCATATCGAAACAGTTTTCGCACATTCTGCTTATATCATATGCCGCATAGCCATATAAGCCCTTCCTGCACATCGTCCTATGTTTCTTCCGGTTCGTTTCATGGTCCTAAATGAGCGATCCATTCTAAAATTTTCTTCAGCCATTAAGGAAAAAGCGGCGCCTACCATAGCTCCAAGAAAAATGCCGCTGCCAAAACCCATTCTCATAAAATTTACCTCCTAAAATACTTTTTCTTTACTTTTATTGTTTCAAAATACTTGAATTAAATGCATGAAGTGTTTGACAGTTATATTACGTTGCTTTAAAATTAACCATGATAAATCTTAAATGAGGCTGTCGTGAAAATAATCATCACTATTAATATAGCCGGATGTAACCTCAGAATGGAGAATTTCATGATTAAAACAAGTTTGATTGAAAAAATGAAAAATAATTTAGGTATTAATATTTCATCTGTATTGTTGCCCGTAAAAGACACCGATATGCAGCGCTGGGCTGTTGTCGCTTGTGACCAATACACATCAGAGCCTGAATATTGGAAGGATGCAAATAACTTTGTAGGAGAAAGTCCTTCCACTCTCAGATTAATTTTTCCTGAAGCTTATCTTGAGAGTGAAACAAATGATCAAAAAAGTGCAAGAATCAAGAGTATTAACGACAACATGACAACATATCTTAATAATAACTTATTGTATGAGCATAATAACTCAATTATACTGGTTGAGAGAACTTTTGAGAGCGGTTTAAAAAGGCATGGACTTATGTTAGCAATAGACTTGGAGCGTTATGATTTCACTAAAGGTTCTCAAAGTCTTATTCGTGCCACAGAAGGAACAATAATTGATCGTCTTCCGCCTCGTATTCGTATTAGAGAAAATGCTGAGCTGGAATTACCCCATATCATGGTTCTTATTGATGACGCTGAAAAAACAGTAATTGAACCTCTTGTTGAAAAAGCAGATACGTTAACTCAAGTCTATTCTTTTGATCTTATGAAACAAAGCGGCAGCATAAAAGGCTGGAAGATAAGTGATGAGAATTATATTGAAAATATGGTAAATGCACTTATAAAACTTGCTGATAAAGAAAACTTCAAATCACGTTACAAATTAAACGATGATAAGCTGGATGTTCTTTTATTTGCTGTAGGTGATGGAAACCATTCCCTTGCAACAGCTAAAGCTTGCTGGGAGAACCTTAAAAAGACCTTAACAACTGAAGAACTTCAAAATCATCCTGCCCGTTACGCCCTTGTTGAAATTGTTAACGTTCATGACAGCGGTCTTGTATTTGAACCCATCCATCGTGTTGTATTCAATGTTGACTCCGGGAATTTGATTGATTCATTTATTACATATTATAAGAATCAGGGCTGTAATGCACATGTTGTATTTGGCTCTGAAAAACCCTCTACATCAGGCCATACAATAAAATTTGTTACCGATTCGCAATGTGGTTATCTGGTAGTAGAAAACCCAGTTTATAATCTTGATGTAGGAACACTTCAGAGCTTCCTAGATTATTATAAAAATAATAACGCTCAGGCAGTAATCGACTATGTCCATGGAGAGGATGTTACTGAAAAACTCGGAAAGCAACCCGGAAACATAGGCTTCTTCCTTTCAAATATGGATAAAAACGAACTTTTTAAAACTGTAATACTTGACGGAGCTCTACCCAGAAAAACATTTTCTATGGGAGAAGCCTCGGAAAAGCGTTTCTATCTTGAGGCAAGAAAGATTAAATAGGCTCAAATATTTGGGCCTATTTTAACATCCCTTTTAAAAGATCTAATATTTTTTTCTCCAGTCTTGATACTTGTACCTGTGAAATACCAAGTTTTTGAGCAACATTCTGCTGTGTTTGACCGGAATAATAACGCATCCAAATAAGATTCTTTTCACGGCTTGGAAGTTGGCTTAAAGCGCTGTATAGTGATATTCTTTCAACAGTATCTGATTCTTTGTCATTATCCTGCGCAATAATCCGGTCTATTAAACGGCTTTCCGAGCCGTCATCATCATCATATTCCCTAAATAAGGATTCGGGAGTCCTGGAAGCCTCTATAGCATGTATTATATTCTCAGGCTCCTCATCAAGAGCTGCAGCCAGCTCTTTTATACTGGGTGGTCTGCCATTTTCCTGCTCAAGCTTTTCACTTATATCTCTTGCTTTAATAGACAATTCTTTCAGGCTTCTGCTGACCTTTATAAATCCATCATCCCTGAAATAACGACGAATTTCTCCTAGTATCATCGGAACAGCATAAGTGGAAAACTGCACATTAAATGACATATCAAATTTATCTACAGCCTTAATAAGGCCGATACAACCTATTTGAAAAAGATCCTCGGTTTCAACATTACGGTTTCTGAATCTTCGTACTACACTCCAGACCAGACCTGTATTTTTATCTATAAGGGTATTCCGCGCATTAACATCGCCATTCTGAGCCCTTTTGATTAAATCCAAAGACGACTCGTGATCAGTATTATTCATATATAAGCCTACCTATACTCTAACTGTTTTGTCATATGTATTTTTGTACCTTTACCCGGTACAGACTTTACTTCCAGACTATCCATGAAAGTTTCCATGACAGTGAATCCCATTCCGGAACGTTCCAGCTCTGGTCGTGAGGTATAAAGAGGTGTTTTAGCCTTTTCAACATCATCGATTCCCTTGCCGAAATCTTCTATCGTTATTTCCACATGGTCGCTATAAAGGAAACACTCCAATGTTATAATTCCTTCTTTTTCATCATATCCATGAATTATGGCGTTTGTTACAGCCTCAGATACAGCAGTCCGGATATCTGCCAAAATATCTATTGATGGATCTGCCTGGGCGACAAACGAAGCCGCAACAACACGGGCAAAACCCTCGTTAACTGATTTACTGCTAAATTCCGTTTTCATTCTATTTACTGGTTGCATAATTTATAACCTCTCAATACTAAGACTTTCTATTTATATCTCTGCATATTCATTTAACCAAATTATCTACATTAGACATTTTTAACATTTTATTAATTTCAGGCTTTGGATTTTTTATACTCATTTTACCTCCTACACTTACAACTCTTTTCATTCTTCCCAAAATCAATCCAATTCCTGCACTATCCATAAAGGTTACACGTGATAAATCTATTATCATATCTTTAACAGGTTCAATAATAAATTTACTATCAATTCTCTCTTTCAGTGTCCGTGACGTGTGATGATCAATTTCTCCCTCGATTGCAACAATTAGTGCAATACCTTCCTTTTTAAATCTTACATCCATCTGCTTCACCTCTGCTTCTCTATTAATTATCAATTTCGTTATTTCCCGAATCTTTCCTTTATTTTTAAAACATGCGTCGATGAGTTACTTAAAAAATCAACAAAAAAACAAACCCCTCCCACTTAAATTATAAAATCGTTTAGGAGGGGTTTTGCACTTTTAATTCTACTGTTTACTTCTTCATTACTTCAAGCATAACAGTTATTTATACGTTTTTAAGGGATCTACCAATCTAATGCTCTCTGCAATACTGTCTATTTTTTTCAGCCTATGATTGACTCCTGATTTTGATAATGTCGGGCTAAGCATTTGTCCAAGCTCTGCCAAGCTTACGTCAGGGTTTTCAAGACGTAAGCCTGCTATCTCACGAAGATTCTCGGGCAAGGCTTCCAAGCCTTTTGTAACAGCTATAAGCTTAATATTGTCAACCTGTCGAAAGGATGCGTTTACTGTTTTCTCAAGGTTTGCGGTTTCACAGTTTACTATACGGTTAACCTGATTACGCACGTCCTTCATTATTCTTATGTTTTCAAGCTTCATAAGTGCGTTATGAGCTCCTATTACATTAAGAAAATCAACTATTTCCTGGCCTTCTTTAAGGTATACTAAATAATGCCCTTTTCTTACTATATGCCTTGATCCGATATCAAATTCTTTTAATAAGTCTATGTATTCCAAAGCAAGAATTAAATCCGGAAAAGTTATCTCCAAATGGTATGAGCGATCCGGATCAGAAATTGAGCCTGTGGCCATAAAACAGCCTCTTAAATAGGCTCTTTTACAGCATCTGTTATCTATCTTAATTTTCTCATATGATAGCTTTTCATCGTTTTCTATAAGAGAAATACCCATCTTTTTTAGGATTATCTGCATTTCATCTCCCAGCAAATGGGTAAACTCCAAGCGATACACCGTATGAGTGCGGAAACGCCTGGTTTTAAGCATGAAAATATTTGGGCTGTTTTTATAGAGCTCCTTAACCCTAGAGTATAAATGCCTTGATAATGACGCATTTTCAGTAATAAAAAGTACTCGCGGCTTATCCTTATATTTTTTAACACCAATACCTGCCCTGATAAGACCTGTCAGCTCAAATTTTTTACAGCAATTATTGGTATTATCAATTTTGGTCAGCTCGCGCTTTATTTCCATAGAAAACGACAAAACGTATCCCCCTTGAGTATTATGTAAACTATTGAATTTTTGTTAATTCCATAATAGTCTGAGCTAAAAGGTCTGAATCATGCCGCACTAATTCTTTTCGAATTTTAACCAGATTCCTTTCTACCATACGCACACCAAGCTTTTTGACCGTTTGGTTGTCAATATAAACCGGATTAGATCCGTCATTTTGATATTTTTTCAGAATATCCGGTTGAATCTTTCCGTTGTTTGCAATACAAATATCTATAATAGGCGTACCTACATGTTTATAAATCGCTTCAATATGATCTCCCACTGTATAATTCTCGGTTTCTCCCGGTTGTGTCATAATATTGCAAGCATATACCTTTATTGCCCGAGATTCTGCGATTGCTTTTGCAACGCCTTCAACTAATAAATTCGGAATTATGCTTGTATAGAGACTTCCCGGTCCTAATACAATTACGTCAGCCTCATATATAGCATCAATTGCCTGCTTTACAGGAGCAACCGATGCTTTGTCAAGCATTACCTGTTTAATTTTACCCGGATGTGTTGTATTATGAGAACCAATTCTGGATTCCCCACGAATCTGAGTTCCGTCTTCCAATTCAGCTAACAAAAAAATATTATCTTCAGTTACCGGGTAGATTCTTCCGGTTATGGCCAAAACATCACCCATGTACTTAACAGCCTGTTCAAAGCTGCCCGAAATACCGTTCATAGCTGCCAAAAACAGATTACCAAAGCATTGACCCTTCAAAGAGCCCTCAGTAAACCTATATGATAATAGCTTTTCAAGTACAGGTTCAGTTTCGGCAAGTGCCAGCATACAATTTCGTATATCCCCGGGCGGAAGGATTCCCAAATCATTTCTCAAAACACCGGAGCCACCACCGTCATCCGCCACTGTTACAATTGCTGAAATATTACTTGTATATGTTTTTAATCCCCTCAGCAATGTTGAAGTTCCGGTTCCACCGCCGATAGTTACTATTTTAGCTCCTGTTGAAAGAATTTTTCTTTTATAAATAATATCTCTTATTTCGCTTACATTTGACGGTTTTTTCATAATTCCGTTTGAATAGACATTCACAAACTTAATAAATATTCGTCTAAAACATAATAAAATTCCATAAATACCCGAAACCGCCAATAATAATGATATAGCCCATCGAAGAGGACTTATGTCAGCGTTTATCAGTAAAACAAACAAGGACGCTATCAAAAGCATAAGACCTAAAATGCCGCCGATTAACCATTTTTTAAATCGTAAACCAATCTGAAACCACTTAAGTGATCTCATAGTATTCCTCCTTTAGAACGACCTCGCCGGTTACCAAAATCAAATTTTAGCTCGCTAATCTCTAATTAACACCTAAGATGTGCGAAAAATCTTTACCCCCGTTATCATCCTTGGTAATATCTCTATGCTCAACGACCACATTAGCTCCTCTTCGTTTTAATCTTTTATATAGCTTATCTGCAATTGCTACCGAACGATGCTTTCCCCCTGTACAGCCTATAGCTATGACTAACTGGCTCTTCCCTTCCTTAACATATTGCGGCAGAAGAAAGCTAACCAAATCGTTTAATTTATTAATGAATACTTTTGTTTCGGTAAAACCCATAATATAGTCAACAACCTCTGCTTCCAAACCTGTTTTTGGTTTTAGCTCAGGTATATAATATGGATTTGGTATAAATCGTACATCAAATACAAGATCACTATCTATTGGAATGCCATACTTAAAACCAAAGGAGACAATATTAACTATCAATCCCGTAAAACTCTTACCTTTAACAAAATGATCTGTTATTGCCTCTCTTAACTGTCGTGGGTTGAGATTTGACGTGTCAATTATTACATCAGCTTTGTCTTTAATTGTTTTCAGAATTTTTCTTTCCTCTGCTATACCGTCAGATAAACGACCGTCTTGCGAAAGAGGGTGCATACGTCGGCTCTCTTTAAATCTTTTAACCAAAACAGATTCCGAAGCATCTAAAAATAATATTTTGTACTTTATATCCATATCTGTTAATGTAGCTAGAGCTGGTAAAAGATCTAAGAACATCGCTCCGCCTCTTATGTCAATAATGAGTGCTATCTTTTCTAGACCTGACTTTGCATGCATTACTACTTCCGCAAATTTGGGAATTAAGGATGGGGGAAGATTATCCACACAGAAATATCCTATATCTTCAAAGTATTTTACCCCCAAACTTTTACCCGCTCCTGACATTCCTGTAATAATAAGTAGTTCCATTCTTAATTTCCCCCGATTATTTTTACCTCAAGTTCCAGTCTGGTACCTGAATTTTTATATACTTTCTCTTGTACATACTCAATAAGAGAAATAACATCCTCGGCAGTTGCGTTACCTGTGTTTATTATAAACCCGCAATGCTTATCCGAAATCTGAGCACCGCCAATTTTGGTTCCCCGTAATCCGCAGTCATCTATTAGTTTTCCTGCAAAGCTACCCGGAGGGCGTTTGAAAACACTTCCTGCACTGGGAAAGTTCAATGGCTGTTTTTCACGTCTTCTGGCATTTAAATCATTCATCTTAGCCTGAATACAGCTTTTCTCTCCCTTTTCAAGCTTCACTTTAACCCGTAAACACGTAAGGTCATCATCTTGTAATCTACTGTGTCTATAGGAAAAATTGTGTTCTTCGTCTTTAATGGTAATCAGGTTTCCTTTATTATCAACACAAAGAGTCTCTGCAACAACTTGTTTCATTTCTCCGTCATAGGCTCCTGCATTCATGCAGACGGCACCGCCTATGCTCCCCGGAATACCTGAAGCAAATTCTAACCCGGTAAGTGAATGCTCCATCGCCTTATTTGAAACATTAGCAAGAGATGCACCTGCCATTGCAACAATAATATTGTCCTTAACATCAATTGTAGATAAGGCTGAACCTATCTTAATAATGACCCCATTATAGCCGGTATCTCTAAAGATTAGATTTGAACCGTTTCCAATTTTAATAAAAGGTACATTTGATGAGCTCAAAAATTTAATAATTTTCTGTATACAAAGAATCGATTCAGGTATAATCATAAAAGCTGCTTTTCCGCCTACCTTCATTGTAGTGTGCTCTTTCATTGGGACATCTTTTAAGATTGTACATGAACCGCAAATGCTCTTTAGTATACTGTAAATATCAAATTTATGCAAAAGCTTCCACTCCTTGAAATTAGCCTTTAATAATAATTCTATAAATCAAGTAATTAATTAATCATGAAACTATGGCAAAAGATTGGTGCTCTTCTGTATATCCTCTGTAATCTTTTTTGTAAAAGCTTGCGCAGCATTATACCCCATTTTTTTCTGTCTGTTATTCATAGCCGCTACCTCAATTATAATAGCAAGGTTTCTACCCGGTCTGACCGGAATTGTTAAAGAGGGAATTTTTATTCCAAGAATCTCAGTTGTTAACTCCTCAGTACCAAGCCTTTCGTAATGTTTCTGCGGATTCCAAATTTCCATGTTAACTACAAGTGCAATGCCCTCTGTTATTTTAACTGAACCTACACCATATAAATATTTGACATCCAATATTCCTATTCCGCGAATTTCAATAAAGTGACGTATTATATCAGGTGCTGTGCCAACAAGGGTCTTGCTTGATACTTTTCTGACCTCAACCAAATCATCTGCAACAAGCCTATGACCTCGTTTTACAAGTTCAAGGGCTGTCTCACTTTTACCAACCCCACTTTCGCCAAGAATCAAAACCCCTTCACCGTATACCTCAACAAGTTCTCCGTGTAATGTTTCCATAGGAGCAAGTTCAACATTCAAATAAGCAATCAAATTGCTGCTGAATCGAGAGGTGTCCTCATTGGTACGTAAAAACGGAACCTTAAACTCTTTTGCACATTCCAGCATCTCATTGAAAGGCTGCATACCTCTTGCTAAAACTACACATGGTATACCAGTAGAAAAAAAGCTCCGAATGCTCTGGTAACGCTTTTCCTCATCTAATTGATCTAGATATGTCATTTCAACCTTACCAAAAATCTGAATTCTGTCGATACCAAAATATTCAAAATATCCCACCAGCTGAAGTCCCGGACGATTGATATCCGATGTTTCAATCTTTATCTCATCATGTTCATCCAAATAGAATAGCTTTTCCAAAGCTAATTCTTCAACTATCTTTGATAGCTTTACGCAACGAGTAATTTCTAAAGCCATAATGATACTCCTTAAAAGAGTTTTTCTGTTACCACAGTTTTCATATCGTGTTTTTCGCAAACGGTATTATGAAGTATTCGCTTTTCATCTAATCCCTTTAGTCCTTCAGGTATGGGCATATTACATTCTTTTGACAAAAGCTCTAAAAGTTCAAATTCAGATTTACCTTCAATCTTATTTTCTCCAAAAAGCGCTTTACAAACACTGGTATTGAATTTAAAGGGACTTGCGGTAGATACTACAACCGAAGGTGTTAAGTCACCGGTGGTAATTACATATTTGTCATAGACATCAACCGCAACAGCTGTATGGGTATCCAATACATAATTTTCATCAGAATAAACACACTCAATCGTTTTCAATGTTTCATCCTGATTTGACCAACCCGCCCAGAATAATTTATGTATCTTACTTAATATATTTTTCCCAATTTCATAATAGCCAAACTCATTGAGCTGATTCATCCAATTCGATACATTTTTATCATCATGATCGGTAAGTTCATATAGCAATCTTTCAAGATTACTGGATATTAGTATATCCATTGAGGGTGAAACAGTCTTTACAAATTTACGGCGTTTATCATAGCTACCTGTTCTGATAAAATCAGTCAGAACATTATTATCATTAGAAGCACATATAAACTTGTTCACAGGAAGTCCCATGCATTTGGCATAGTAACCTGCCAAAATATTGCCGAAATTACCTGTCGGCACAACAAAATTGACTTTATCACCCGCATTAATGCGATTAATTTTTATAAGATCAGCATAGGCTGAAAAGTAATAAACTATCTGAGGAACAAGTCTTCCCCAGTTGATAGAATTAGCCGACGAGAACTTGAGATTCTTTTTTTCCATCTCCTTTATCAGCTCTTTATCGGTAAATATTCTTTTTACACCTGACTGAGTATCATCAAAATTTCCTTTAACACCAAATACGTATACATTCTCCCCGGTTTGGGTTATCATTTGATATTTTTGAACCTCACTGACTCCATCCTCCGGGTAAAACACCATAATTTGCGTTCCTTCAACATCGGCAAAGCCCTCTAAAGCAGCTTTACCCGTATCGCCTGACGTTGCTACAAGAATAATAACCTCACTTTTCTCACCGGTTTTTTCCATGGCTTTAACTAAAAAATGCGGTAATATCTGAAGAGCCATATCTTTAAAAGCGCAGGTCGGACCATGCCAGAGTTCTAAAAGACAAAGACTTTCATTAATTGATTTTAAAGGAGCAATATCGCTGCTTGAAAACTTATCAGGATTATAAGCCTTGTTAACACAATCAATAATCTCTTCATCTGAATAATCATCCAGAAAAAACTTTAATATAAATGCTGCACGTTGAGTATATGACATGTCAACCAAACTTGTAATCTCTTCCACAGAAAGCTCTTTTATTCGTTGCGGAACGTATAATCCTCCATTAGGAGAAATGCCTCTTTTTATTGCCTCTGCAGATGATATGCCATCCTTGCTGCCTCTTGTACTCTCATATAAAATCATAAATACACTCCAAAGCCAAATATAATAAGATAATTTGTTTTCACCGTATACAAATTAACATTACTATAATAAACTAAACAGTATGAAAAAGCAAACACCAGACAGGCACAATCATCAATAGGTGAAATGGTTTCGTTCATCTTTTGTTAATAATTTTATAATCAAAAAGTAATATTAGAAACAATGCATTAATGGTATAATATAAATAAGTTATTTATTCCTCCTTTTATATATGTAGAATATTGATATTATTTATGAGAGCACCAAACAAGAATCGCAATTATTTTATAAGTAAATCCGATTATGGTGCTTTTTTTTTGCGCGTTTTTGTTCTACAATTGAATACATGCATAGTTGAGCGTGGTGTCTTAATGACACCTTGATTATTTTGGAGGATACCATGCCTGTAGCAAGCCAAAAACTATATCAAAACAATTATGGAAAAAACCACATAGGTTGGCTTATACCCGCTTTATTTTTCATTTTTATTTTTCGTATTATTATAACTTGTATAGAGTCCTATCCCATTGATATAAACGGGTATGTGGCATGGAGCAATTATCTGGCAGAATATGGGTCTTCACAATTATATGGTACATCAGGGTTTCATATAGTATATGCCCCGTTCTTCCAATATTTCTTATGGATAACCGGCATAATCGCAAATAAATTCTCTCTGTCTTTAGCTTTGCATTCCTATCTTATAAAACTTTGGTCGGTTTTATTCGAGTACTTAGGTGCCTGGATTATAATAGTTATTTCTGAAAAAACAAACAAAGTTAGAGCGGGAATTATAATGGCCTTAATATATTTAATAAACCCCGGAATATTTATTAATTCCTCCATTTGGGGACAATTTGACTCAATTCCCGCAACAATGCTTATAGGAGTTCTTGCCCTATTTGAATATAAAAAGCCTAATCCGGCAGCTTTGCTTTTTCTGATAGCCGTATTAACAAAGCCTCAAAGTGGTCTTCTATTACCCGTGGTTTTGTATCTGTATTTCAAAGATTTCAGATTTAACTTAAAATTCTTTATACGATTGATTATCGGTTTAATGTCGGGTCTTTTTGTTTACTATGCTATTGTTTTACCCTTTTATCTTCCCACAAATCTTGCAGACAAACTTCCAATATTAATAGATCCACTCTACTGGCTTTTTGAGCTATACTTTAACAGTATCAAGGATTATCCGTATGCTACAGCTAATGCTTTTAACTTTTGGTTTCTCCTTGGAGGGCAAGTAATGCCTGACAATCTGCCTTTTCTTGGATTAAACTATTTTACCTGGGGCAACATTCTAATGATTGCTGCTGTGATATATTCTTTTATTTGCTTAATAAAAGGAAAGGCTACAACATATTCGATAGCTTACTTTGCATACCTCGTTCAGTTCAGTGCATTCTTCTTCATGACTAAAATGCATGAACGCTATCTTTTGCCGGCAATTATCTTTGTTACTCTGGCCTCTGTTTTTGAAAAAAAACATTTGCTGCCGCTTGCATTAATAAGTTTTTCAGTATTTATAAATCATTTATATTTGTATATAATCTCTTTTGGAGAGGTATATTGGCTTGAACGCCGGGACGGCCTTGCAATACTTTTCTCATTTGTTGTACTTATAACCTATATACTATCAATTTATCAAGGTTACAAGGCTTTTATACAACCGGAAAAAACCTTATTGGGAGAAAGTGATGACTGGAATGATAAATAGAAAAGATATTAAAATTATGACAATAATGACTGTTATATATTTAATTATCGCATTCATTAACCTGGGTTCCTTTAGTGCTCCAAATACAGGTTGGGAGCCCGAAAAATTAAACGAAAGCTTTATTATTGATTTCGGTAAGGAAGTTACTATAGACAAAATCATGTTATTTGGCGGTCTGGGGCATGAATGGGGCTGTTTTGGAAGCTTGGAAATAGAAGCTGATCAAGACGGTGAATTTAAGCCTTATTCTTTTATTGATATGAAGTCTGTTTACAAATGGCATTATACAACTGATACAGTAACAACAAACAAATTAAGATTCACTAACAGATTTTTAAGAACTGATATTGAACACGATAAAAATAAGTATTATAAAGCAGAATACCTGGAAATAGGATTTTTTAACGGGGATAATCTAATATCGGGATTTACAACAACAACAAAACCTTCAACAGTGGGTATTGAGAAGCTGTTTGATGAACAGGACTTGGTTCCGGATCGTCCAAATGTTTTGAACGGTACCTATTTTGATGAAGTATATTTTCCGCGTACTTCCTTAGAGCAAATTGAAAAACGTGATATCCTTTATGAGAACACTCATCCGCCGCTTGGAAAAACTATTATTGCACTTGGAATCAGCATCTTCGGAATGAATCCCTTTGGCTGGAGAATAATGGGCACACTATTCGGTGCGGCTTTAATTCCCCTAATGTATATAATTGCCAAGCGCTTCTTTAAAGACACCTTTTGGGCTTTTTTCTGCGCCTATTTAATGATGTTTGACTTCATGCACTTTACTCAAACACG
>CAZPIS010000003.1:0-10712 GCA_964586745.1 uncultured Ruminiclostridium sp. | reverse complement strand
TGGCGACCGTAGATAGTTATACTGTTTTCTTTATCATGTTGATGTTCTATTTTATGCTGGATTATTATGATTCAAAAACCTACGAACGAGGCTTTTTTAGATCTCTCATGCCTCTATTGTTAAGTGGTATATTCCTTGGCCTTGGAGCGGCAACAAAATGGATAGCACTTTATGGAGCCGCAGGTCTGGCAATTCTGTTTTTCTTATCAAGAGGTTATGAGTATAATGATATTAATAATCAACTCAACCTTAAAATTAATGATGAAGGAGCCTCTAGGAAGCTTAAATCAAAAGAACTCGGAGGATGGTTAGGTAAATATTTTTACTTAACATGCCTTTTATGCATAATATTTTTTATTGTCATCCCTATAGTAATATATGTTTTGTCTTTTATTCCTATTGACTATAAAGAAAATAATATGGGTCTTATTGAGTCGGTAATAGCGTCACTGAAAACCATGTTTGAATATCATAAGGGTGTTGTTGAATCCCATCCCTATGCATCGCCATGGTATGAATGGCCTTTAGATATTCGTCCGATTTTTTATTATCAGGGTTCTCTGCTTCCTGATAATTGGGGGGCAGCTATTGCCGGCTTTGGGCATCCGCTGCTATTCTGGATTGGCCTTATTGCGTTTTTTATAATATTATGGTCTTTTATAACAAATATTTTTAAGAAGAATAACTTTCTTGGTGAGAATAAGCTGATACTGTTTCCTGTAATCGCTTATTTATCACAATATCTACCTTGGGCTGTTGCACCGAGAAAGATTACCTTTATATACCATTACTTTTCGTGTATACCCTTCCTTATCTTGATGCTCGGTATCTTATTCAGATATCTGGAAAGGTTTAATATTATAAGACGTAGAACGACTAAAATATTTCTTATTGCGTTTTTAGCACTATTTATAATGTATTATCCGCTTTTATCCGGGCTGGAGGTCCCTCGGCTTTACTTAAATGTCCTGCAGCTTCTTCCAAGTTGGCAATGGTAATTCTGGAGGTAAAATACAAATGAAACGTATATTAAAATGGCTTTGTACCCTTCCTATACTAAAAAAACTATTTACACCGGACTCCCTAGCCCAATTTTTCAGATATATTTTTGTCGGAATTTTTTGCTTTTCGATTGAATATACTCTGTTCATTGTTCTCAGAAAGCTGCTCCCAATTAGTGAGCTACTGGTTAATATATCGGTTTATACGGTTATATTCTGGCTAAATTTTCTTTTAAACAAGTTTTTTTCGTTCAGGTCAAAGGAAAACTTCAAAAGGCAGTTATTTCTTTATTGTATTCTATTCTTCTTTAATCTGTTAGCCGGAAATATACTTTTATTCTCCGGTATTCGATATATTTTGGTCCAATTATGCGGTGAAGGAACATGGCCTGTGCTATATCTTCCCAAAGTTCTTATTATGTTCTTCATTATATCTTGGAACTTTGTTCTGTATAAAAAGGTAATCTATAAATAAATTAAAAAAGAATTATCACTATATACAGGGTATCTTATATTATTATTTGCATAGAATTAACATTTAAAGACTGACCAATAACTAATTTAAATAAAAGCAGGATGGTTATTATGAATATTGCAATTATTGGTGCGGGTTTAACAGGTATGTCTGCCGGTCTCAGACTTTCGCAGAATGGACATAAGATTACTGTTTACGAAAAAGATAGTTACCCGGGAGGGTTAGCATCAACAATTATTATTGGCAATGAGGCTATAGAACGTTTTTATCACCATATCTTTGTAAGTGATTCAGAAATTCTGTCACTTATTGATGAGCTCAATCTTAAAGACCTGCTAAATTGGTACCAACCTAAAAATGCTATTTATATTGACCATTCCCTCCATCCCTTTACCTCCCCTCTTGATCTTCTACTTTTTAAGCCTCTTTCTTTCATTTCCAGAATCCGTATGGGCATTATGGTAATTACTTCGAGATTCATTAATGACTATTCACCCTTCGAGTTAATTACAGCCAAAGAATATATTATTAAGCATTCAGGCCGGGAGGTATGGCAAAAAATATGGGAGCCTCTTATAAAATCAAAATTTGATATAGACAGTAAAAATATCTCCGGCACATGGATTTGGAATAAGCTAAAGCTTCGCGGCGCTTCAAGAGCAAAGGACTTAAATAAAGAAATGCTTGGCTATTTAGACGGAGCATTTAATATAATTTTTGAAAAAATTTCTCAAAAGATAATCCAAGCCGGTGGCAATATACTCCTAGATAAAGAGGTTACGGCTATAACTAAGAATCAAAACGGTTCATTTGATGTTATAACAAAAAAACATAAAGCAAACTACGACATGGTTTTATATACATGCTCACCAAATCTTCTCTCAAATATATTACAAGAGCCTTTGGGTACCGAGTCATTTATACTCGAGGATGAAGATATGTCATCACCTACGCAAGCTCATTGCACTCGCAACTCAAGAGATAGAAAAATTCTTTATAATCAATATAAAAGTTCCCTTAGCAGTATTAGCTATAAAGCGAATATTTGCCTTATTCTTGAACTCTCGCAAAGTCTATCCTCATATTATTGGATAACCGTTGCTCAGGAAGGCTTACCGTTTGTACTTATTATTGAGCATACTAATTTAGTGGGTTTAAAGAGCTATGACTCACATATTATGTATTTGTCAAGATATTTAGATATTTCCGACCCCTTGTATTCGGCCTCTGATCAAGATATAATCAATGAATTTATTAATGGATTAAAAAAGGTATTTCCTGATCTTAAAGATGGCATTATAAAAAATACCACCTTAAGCCGTGCAGCATTTTCACAGCCTGTCATCAACCTTGGTTACGGCCGGAAAATTCCGAAAATTAAAACTCCAATTGAAGGGCTTTATTTAGCCTCTATGTCCCAAATATATCCTGAGGACAGAGGCTTGAACTATGCCGTAAGATTGGGACAAAAAGCGGCAAATGAAATACTCAATGATTTATAGTATACTATTTGATAATACATTGATTCAAGGAGGCTAACATGGAAAAAATATTATGCTCGGTAATAGTGCCAATGTACAATGAGGAAGCCGTTATTCAAGAAACTTACAGAAGATTGACTCATGTGATGGATAGCATTGGTGAGAGCTATGAAATTGTATTTATAAATGATGGCAGCCGGGATAATACAAGGGCAATGATAAATGAGATATGTATTAATAATAAGAATATAAAAATGATTGATTTCGCGCGTAATTTCGGGCATCAAACAGCCATTACTGCTGGTATGGACTATGCGGCAGGAGAATGTATGGTTATTATAGACGGAGATCTTCAGGACCCTCCCGAATTGATTCCCGATATGATAAAAATCTGGCGTGACGGTTATGATGTTGTTTATGGCAAAAGAAAATCCCGTCATGGTGAAACCTTGTTTAAAAAAATTACTGCAAAGGCTTACTACAGAATTCTTCGCGGTCTTACCAACGTTGACATACCTGTTGACACGGGAGACTTCAGACTTATTGATCGTAAGGTATGTGAGGCATTAAAACAACTTCCGGAACGAAGCCGTTATGTCAGAGGCCTTATGAGCTGGGTAGGCTTTAAGCAAATTGCATTAGAATTTGAGCGCAGCGAGCGTTTTGCCGGTGAAACCAAGTATCCGCTTAAAAAAATGCTGAAGCTTGCCATGGACGGTATCATGTCTTTTTCCTACAAACCGCTTAAATTTGCATCTTATATTGGAGCCATAATATCCGGTATCAGTTTCTTATACCTTATTACAGTGCTCTTTCAAAAATTGTTTTTCCCTGAAACATCACAATCTGGCTGGACCTCATTGATTGCCGTCAGCCTTTTCTTTAATGGTATAATCCTTCTTATGCTGGGAATTATCGGAGAATATATAGGCCGCATATATGAAGAAGCAAAAGGACGTCCCCTATATATTATCAGAGAATTGAAAAACATGGAGGGGCGTCAAGGACCGCGTTATAAAACAAGGCAAAATATTAATCCTGATTAGAAAGCCGCTTACTGCTTAATATTCCGCTTTTTATTACCATTCCCCGGATTGTTTTATTATACATACCGGGGCTTTTCATTTGCTTACATGTTATGGAATTTAAAATAGGTCTTAAGTTCTTTTTATATCTTTTCTGAAAATTTCCTATCCCGTCATTAAGGCTCATAGCAAGCGCGTGGGCACTTTTTAAAGCATAGCTTATTCCCTCTGCGGAGCTGGGGCTAATAAATCCCCCCGCTTCACCTACCAATGCCGCATGGTCATTGCCGGTAATAATATCTTTTCTTCTGGGCCTGACTAAATACGCGCCCTCTCTATGAATACAATTACCAAAAACTAAGCCATATTCTTTTAGCTTATCTTTTAGGATTTCAAACCTCTTATTAGCGTCCTTATCAGGTGCAAGAGCTGATCCGATAATGATTTTGCCCTCTTTAGGTATTGTCCATGAATAAAAATCAGTAATCTCACTATCAAATACTGCTCCGTAATACGGAATAGCTTTGTCTGTTTCAAACCATTCCTGTTTGGCAATGTATTTTTTCAAGGTATCATTTTCACCGTAAACCTGTTGGCGAACTTTTGACCAAGCTCCATCTGCACCAATAATCAGCTTGACTCTTTCGGTATAAATTTTGTTTTCATGCAAAAATGCAAGTTCATACCCGTCTTTAGTCTCAACCAGGGATGTAAATCTACAACCCAATGCTAAATCAACGTTATTGGGTATTGAGGACACCAACCATTCGTCAAAGCGAAGCCTGCTCATATTAAAGTAGAAACGCTGATAATAGCTCTCTAAATAATTATCAAAATCGATAGTTCGTACTAAAAACATCTGCGGATCTACTAGAACCTCTTTTGGTACAGCAAGTCCCATTTTACCGAGTATTTTTTGTGCGTCAGGTGCAAGAAGCCCGCCACAGCATTTCCCTTTTTGGTTTTCTCCGTCTATAAGATCACGTCTATCTAAAAGCAGAATCCTATATTGCTTGGAAAGAAAACTTGCAAGCGCTGCTCCGGCAGGTCCGGCTCCAATTATTGCTATATCGTAATGCATTTTTTTACTCCATAATTATATTTATTCGTTAATTTTAACATAAAAAGAATAAGCATCATAGTAATTCAATTTTAATTTCTAATATTTAGCGCTTGTATTGTTAAAAATCTATTAATTTGATAAAATAAAAAAAATATCTTGTAATAGGGAGGTACAGAAATGAAAAGCTTAAAAGGAACAGAAACCGCTGTAAATCTGATGAAATCATTTGCAGGTGAATCTCAGGCACGAAATCGTTATACTTTTTATGCCTCTGTTGCTGATAAAGAGGGTTATAAACAGATCAGAAACATATTTATTGAGACAGCTGACAACGAGAAGGAGCATGCAAAGAGATTCTTTAAATTTCTTCTAGCAGGCTTTGAAGGCGAATTACCTCAAAATATCGAAATTCAGGCAGGATTTCCGGTAGCACAGGGCAAAACCCTTGATAACCTCAAGGCTGCCGCTCATGGTGAAAATGAAGAATGGAGTATTCTATATCCACAATTTGCTGATGTTGCCGATAAAGAAGGTTTCCCTGAGATAGCCGCAGTCTACAGAAGTATTGCTTCTGCCGAAGAAAAACATGAAGCCCGTTTTAATAAACTAGCTAAGAATATTGAGGACGGAACTGTATTTAAAAAAGACGGTAAGGTGTTCTGGAAATGCGGGAACTGCGGATATATACATGAAGGTGACGAAGCCCCGGATCTTTGCCCCGCATGCGCTCATCCAAAGGCTTATTTTGAATTATTTGCTGAAACATACTGACTAATTAAAAAGAGGGGCTACCCTCTTTTTTTATGCCTATTTTTTTTGTAGAAATTGATTTTAATCTTATTCATCAATATCTCCATTAAAGTGAATTATTATTTTTCTGTATAGCCACTTCTGTAATTTCTTTGTTCAGGCCTCTTCCCTCTACTGTAAGCAAAATAATAATTCCTAATACCAAGACAAGGGTTACAGCAAGGCCACCTTCTAATCCAAAGGAGCCGCCGTTAATAATAACTCCCGAATCGTTTAGTTTAAATGAAAATAATGAGACCTGTGTGTCAATACCGCTTACCTTTATACCAAAGAGATTTCCCTGTGTAAAATTCCATGTCGTGTGAAGAGCGCAAATGCCCCATATGCTGTTCATTTTAAGTGCGTATATAGAGGCAAAAATCCCAAATAGGGTTAGATTTATAAGAGGTATTATATTAATACCATTATTAAATATGTGAAGAAGTGCAAAAAGAACGGAATTAGACATAACCGCCAAAACTATAGAATTTTTGCTTGCCACAGAAACCATAAAGTATCCCCTTAAGAACACCTCCTCACTCATTCCCTGAATAATAAAACCGAGTAAAAACAAAAGGAGTAACCCAACACCTTCTCCTAAAATGTATCCTTCATAGGTAACAGTTCCGCATAAAAAAGCAATAAGTAATGCTACGGTAAGCATTAATACGCCTAAGCAGGCTCCAATAATATAATCTGTAAAAGCTTCATTCTTAACAAAGCCCATGGAGTATAAACTGCGTTTTTCAATAGCCCTACAATAGATTATTATTAAAATAGTCATTAGAAGTGTGCACATCAGCGAGGGCAGAATAAGTTCTTTTTGAAATTCTAATAAGAATCCCGTTAATGCATCCGGATCATCAAGAGGCAGCATTTTACTGGCACTTATCTTTACAAATGCAATTAACCCATATACAAATAGTGGAATAACCATTGCCGCCTGTATAGCCAGAAACACACCTATAAAAATTAGCACTTGAATAATAAAGTGAGGCTTAAATAAGGCATTTTGTGCCTCTATTACTATCGATGGGCGTTTTTTGAATACTGTCAGCATAATTATCTCCTCTAAGGCTAAGAAAGAATCACTTAATATATATTATCATGTTTTTCTGAGTTGTTTTTATTAAATATTATGATTATTTAGAATTGATAATGCGTATAATGATTTTTTAAAGCCTAATCAAAGCAATTTTTGATATTTAAGAAGGCTAGCAGTATCAATTGATTAATATTAATTGGAAAATTGGCTGTTATATAGCTTTGCATAGAAACCACCTTTTAAAAGCATATCCTCATGCCTTCCCTGTTCTATTACAGAACCGTCCTTCATAACCAAAATAACATCGGCTTCTCGGATAGTGGAAAGTCTATGGGCAACAATAAAGCTGGTTCTTCCCTTCATCAATTTAGCAAAAGCTTCCTGTATCTTAAGCTCAGTACGTGTATCTATAGATGAGGTAGCCTCGTCCAAAATCAACATTGGAGGCAGACAAAGCATAACTCGTGTTATACATAAAAGTTGTTTTTCTCCTTGTGAAAGACTTCCTCCGTCCTCGTTGATAACGGTGTCATATCCATTAGGAAGACGCTTTATAAAACCGTGAGCGTGTGCAGCCTTTGCGGCTTCAATCATTTCTTGTTCAGTCGCATCAGGCTTTCCTATTATAATATTTTCCCTGATAGTTCCGGAGCGTAACCATGTTTCCTGCAGAACCATTCCGTAACTGCTCCTGAGACTTTTTCTTGTAACATCTCGTACATCAATGCCCTCAGCTTTGATACTTCCGCTATTTACATCATAAAAACGCATAAGAAGATTAATAACAGTAGTTTTACCGCTTCCTGTTGGTCCTACAACAGCTACTATCTGACCCGGTTTAACACTAAGATTTAGATTTTGAATAAGCTTACGCTCGGGCGAATATGAAAAATCGACCTTCTCAATATCAACTCTTCCCTTAACGTCAGTAAGAATAACCGCTTCATAGGAATCGGGAATCTGCGGAGCTTCCTCAATAAGTTCAAAAATTCTTGCCGCGCAGGCAAGAGCATTTTGAAGCTCAGTAATTACTCCTGAAATCTCATTAAATGGCTTCGTATATTGATTTGCGTAGCTAAGAAAGCTGGTTAAGCCTCCTACTGTTATACCTCCGCTAATAGCGGCCAATGCACCTGTTAACCCAACACCGGCATAAATTACATTATTAATAAACCTTGTAGACGGATTTGTAATAGATGAATAGAAAATGGCTTTCAATGAGCTCTTTTCCAATTCTTCATTTACCACATCAAATTCTTTCTGTGACTCATTCTCCCGGGAAAATGCTTGTACAACTTTTTGATTACTTATCATTTCATCAATAAACGCTGTCTGTTTTGCTCTAATTTCTGATTGAAGCTTAAACATATTGTAAGTTTTTTTTGCAATAAAGCGAGCCACAAGTAAAGATAAAGGAGTAAATATGACAACAACAGCAGTTATCATACAGTTGATAAAAAGCATAAACAAGAAGGTTCCCAGGATAGTAACAACTCCTGTAAACAGATGGGTAAAACCCATAAGCAAGCCCTCGGCAAACTGATCAACATCCGAAATTACACGGCTTACTATCTCACCATGAGCATGTTTATCTAAATATTTAAGAGGTAAAATTTGTATCTTCCTAAATGCCTCCTCACGAATATCCCTAATTACTTGAAAGGTAATTTTATTATTTATAGCATTCATTAACCAATGCAAAATGCCTGTTAAACATGCTATTATCACTATTTGCAACAATAACCTCAAAACAGCATCAAAATTAACATCATCTTTACCTACAACAAAATCTATTGCTCTACCGACAAGAATCGGTATATATAGTGTCAGAGCCACAGTAATAGCGGCAAGAATAATTGAGAACAATAACAGGATTCGATAGCGTTTTATATATCGAAATATTTTTTTGAGAGTGCTTGTATTATATTTCTTTTGTTTTTCTATATTCTTCAAGCTAAGCACCCTCTTTCTTAAATTGTGAACTATAGATTTCACGATATACTAGGCAAGATTGCATAAGCTCTTCGTGTCTACCAAATCCTACTAATATTCCATCGTCCAGTACAATTATGTTATCTGCATATTGAATTGAAGAAGCTCTCTGAGATACGACAAATACAGTCGGAGTATGCTGCATCTCTCTGATAGACTTACGTAAAGCCGCATCTGTTGCAAAGTCAAGGGCTGATGCGCTATCATCTAAAATCAGTATTTCCGGCTTTTTTATCAATGCTCTGGCAATTGTGAGCCTTTGCTTTTGCCCACCCGAAAGGTTTCTGCCTCCCTGCTCTATTTTATAGTCCAATCCTCCCTTAGTGTCAACCATTTCTTTTGCCTGTGAAACGGTAAGGGCTTCATATATTTCTTCATCAGAAGCATCCTTTTTCCCCCATCGAAGATTTTCTCTTATCGTACCATTAAAAAGTACAGTTTTTTGAGGAACTACAGCAATTTTATGCCGAAGCTGTTCAACAGGATAATTCTTAACATTAACGCCATCAACAAAGACTTCGCCACCGGTAGCATCATAAAACCGGGGAATCATATTGACAAGAGAGGTTTTCCCTGAGCCTGTACCGCCAATAATTCCAATAGTTTCCCCTTTTTTGACCTTAAAGCTTATACTTGACAAAGAATCATCTCCGGAATTTTTATACCGAAGATATACATCTTTAAACTCAACCATAATATCTGTTTTTATCTTTTCCGGTGTTTTATGGGCTTGCTCAAAATTTGGCCTAACCTCAAGAACTGCCTGTATACGATTTCCGCAGGCAACAGACTTTGTAATATTGATAATTAAGTTAGCCAGCTTAATCAATTCAACAAGAATCTGAGACATATAATTATATAATGCCACAACGGCTCCCTGAGTAATAATACCTGCTTCTACTCTGATTGCCCCGGTATAAATAAGTGCTATAATAGCTAAATTAATAATCACATAGGTTATCGGGTTCATCAATGAGGAAATTCTCCCTACATGCTTCTGCATTTTTGTTAGTTCCTCATTTTTATCTTCAAAATCCTTAATTTCATCCACTTCTTTGCTAAAAGCACGTATAACACGAACCCCGGTAAGTGTTTCTCTTGTAATGCCGAGAACCTTATCCAATCTTTCCTGAACCTTCTTGTAAAGAGGTATACACCAAATCATGATTCCAAACACAAATACAGAAAGTATCGGAATTGCAGCCGTAAATATCAACGCCGCTTTTACATCAATAGTAAAAGCCATCACCATAGCACCCAGCACAATAAAAGGTGAACGCAGCAAAAGCCTCAGCGTAAGATTGACTCCCGTCTGCAATTGATTCATATCACTAGTAATTCTTGTTATCAAAGTGGAAGTGCCTATAGCATCCAGCTCGGAAAAGGAAAAGCTTTGTATATGAGAAAAAAATTTATACTTTAATTTTTTAACATAACCGACTGCTGCCTTGGCTGCATAGTATTGGGCAGTGATGGAAAAAATAAGACCAACTAAGCCCAAGCCAACTAATACCAAACACATATTTATAATATAGCCTTTATCTCCGTTTTTAATGCCTACATCAATAATTGCCGCTATAACCAGCGGCACAAAAAGCTCAAGAGTAGCTTCCAATAGTTTAAAAAGAGGACCTAATACACTCTCTTTAATATAACCTTTAAAGTAAACGAACAGTTTTGTCACAAAGTTCCTCCGAAAAATCAATATTAATCGAAATCAGTATAGCATATTTTAAGTCCAAAAATGAATTATAATGCAAAAAACACCACCTTTCGGTGATGTTTTTTGTTTTGTGTCGTTAGTACAAAATAGATGCAGGCCAAAAGCATTGTTAATAATC
>CAZPIS010000002.1:0-26390 GCA_964586745.1 uncultured Ruminiclostridium sp. | reverse complement strand
TATCTATGATTGAGTATGCAGGACTTGGTGTGGCAATGGCTAATGCTCCTGAAGGCGTGAAAGAAAAGGCTGATTATATAACGCTTTCCAATGAGGAAGATGGAGTTGCTCATGTAATATATGAATTTATCTTAAAATAGTATTCTGCAATATATGTGAGCGGGAGACAACAATAGGAGTCCTTACATTAAGAAAAACTTAACGTTTGACAATGAAAACCCGATATTGTATGATGAGTTTGTATTTAATATATAATTGCCATGAAGGGGACATGCAAAATCGATGCAAACGCTTTAGAGAGGGAAGGACGAGGCTGGAATCCATCCTGCGAATCACTGTTTTGAACCGCCCCGGAGCATGATTGCTGAAATAATAGTAAGCTATTACGTTGATTACGTTATAATCTGATAGCGTGAAGCTATTCTTTTGAGTGACAGGCAGTATTTGTCTGTAATCAAGGTGGAACCATGTGAGTATAAGCTCTCATCCTTGAATGCATAATGCATTTGGGTGGGAGTTTTTTGTACTTGATTGTTATAAAAGGAGTGAGCCAATATGATACAAATTAAACTAAAAGACGGTAGTGTAAAATCCTATGAAAAAGGAACTACGATTTTAGAGATTGCCAGAAATATCAGTGAAGGTCTTGCGAGAGTTGCATTGGCCGGAGAAGTAAACGGTGAACTTAAGGATTTGAGGACAGCTTTAAACGAGGATTGTGAATTAAACCTTCTGACCTTTGATGATGAAGGAGGCAAACACGCCTATTGGCATACAACATCTCACATAATGGCTCAGGCCGTGATAAAGCTTTTCCCGGGAGTTAAGCTTGCTATAGGTCCGGCTATTGATACAGGATTTTATTATGATTTTGATTTGGACAAAAACTTTACGCCTGAGGATATGACTGCAATTGAGAAAGAAATGCAGAGAATTATCAAGGAAGATATCGCTATTGAGAGGTTTTCTCTCCCCAGAGACCAGGCACTTGAGTTAATGAAGGATGAGCCTTATAAGGTTGAGCTCATTAAAGATTTACCTGAGGATGCTGAGATTTCATTCTACAAGCAAGGAGACTTTACAGATCTCTGCGCAGGACCTCACCTTATGTCAACCGGAAAGGTTAAGGCTGTAAAGCTAATGCAGCTGGCAGGAGCCTACTGGAGAGGTGACGAGAAAAACAAGATGCTCCAGAGGATATATGGTACTGCATTTCCTAAGACCAGTCAGTTGGAAGAATACCTAAAAATGCTGGAAGAAGCTGAAAAACGTGACCACAGACGTCTTGGAAAGGAATTGGATCTATTTTCCTTTGATGAAGAAGTTGGCCCGGGTCTAGTATTGTGGCATCCAAAGGGAGCCCGAATTAGAATGCATATCGAGGATTTTTGGAGAAAACAACACCTTCGTAATGGATATGATTTAGTTAATACTCCACATATAGGAAGGGGACAGCTATGGGAGACATCAGGCCATCTCGGCTTTTATAAGGAAGGCATGTATTCACCTATGGATGTAGATGGACAGGATTTCTATGCTAAGCCCATGAATTGTCCTTTCCATATTGCCATTTATAAAAGTAAGCTGCACTCTTATCGTGATTTGCCTTACAGATGGGCTGAATTGGGAACAGTTTATCGCTATGAAAAAAGCGGAGCTCTCCATGGACTTCTAAGAGTCAGAGGCTTTACTCAGGATGATGCACACCTTTTCTGTGCCCCTGAACAAATGCCTGCAGAAATTCGAAGAGTATTAAGATTCTGTCTTACCATGCTCAATGACTTCGGCTTTAAAGACTATAAGATATATGTTTCCACAAAACCCAAGGATAAATATGTAGGTGACGACAGTATGTGGGCTGCGGCTACTAAGGCACTAAAAGAGGCTGTTATAGCAGAGGGTCTGGATTGTGACGTGGACGAAGGGGGCGGAGCTTTCTACGGGCCTAAAATTGACATAAAGATTAAGGATGCTCTAAAACGTGAATGGCAGTGTTCCACAATACAATTTGATTTTAATGAGCCCGAGCGTTTTGATATGACCTATATTGCATCAGACGGAAGTAAACAGCGCCCTTATATGATTCACAGAGCGCTACTCGGGTCAATTGAAAGGTTCTTTGGTGTACTGATTGAGCATTATGCAGGGGCTTTTCCTGTATGGCTCGCACCGGTTCAGGCAAAGATTGTCCCGATATTGGATAAGCATCATGATTTTGCACAAAAGGTTGCAGATAAGCTTAGAGAGCAGGATGTTGACGTTGAGATTGATGCTCGCAATGAAAAAATAGGTTATAAGATTCGTGAGGCTCAGCTCGAAAAAATTCCGTACATGCTTGTTATAGGCGATAAGGAGTTTGAAAACGAATCAGTTGCGGTAAGATCCAGGAAAGATGGGGATTTAGGCACAATGACCGTGGATGCTTTTGTGGAAAAGATTGTTGAGGAAATAAGGACACGGGCATAGAATCTAAAATTATCGCCGCATTTGACTCACTCCACAGGCACCAATATATAGATATAATTTAGTAAAATCTTTGCTTGCGCCAGGATAACAAACGTCAGCTATATTATTTAATAATTGTGATATAAGAACCCCACCCGTTGCCGAAATCAAAGATTTCGAACGGGTGCTCGGGAACCTTGTTATATCACGATTACAACTTTCGTAGTAATCGTGATATAATAATACTCCTGATGATTAGTCGGGGGGAGTATTTTTTATGGCCGGGAAAAATTATGGCTCAAAAAGCTATGGAAAAGACAATAGTAAGGATGGTTTGGATAAGCTTAAGGAACAACTTAAGGCAAAAACCCCTGAAAAGATTTATCTCTTTCACGGGGATGAACCGTTTTTAATTGACTACTATGTCGGGGAGTTAAAAAAGCTAATTTTAGGTGAAGCTAACGACAGCCTCAATTTATCAATTTTTGAAAACAGTGTCGATATTGATTTAATATTTGATGCCTGTGATACCTATCCGGTATTTGGCGAGCGAAAGCTGGTAATAGTTAAAAATTCAGGACTGTTTTACAGTAAATCAATGAAAAGTACAAACAATTCCGGCAACGAAGATATAACAGAGGATGAAGACACAAAACCTGAAAAAGATGCTCCTCCGAGAAATAAATCTCAGGAAGCTTTAATTGAATATATTCCTGATATTCCGAAAACCACATGCCTTGTTTTTATAGAAAACCAAACGGATAAAAGGCTTAAAATATATAAACAAGTTGTTGCACATGGCCTTTCATTGGAATTTAACAGAAACAAACCGGCGGAGCTTGTACCCTGGGTGATTAAAGGTATGAAATCATTGGGAAAGATGATCTCTCTAGATGCGGCTCATTATCTTGTAGCCATAAGTGAGCCTGATATGTATACATTGAGAAACGAGATATTTAAGTTAGCTTCTTATTCCGGTGAAAGAAAAGAAATTACTCAGGATGATGTAAAGCTAATGGCTATACCCACCATAAAGAGCGTAATATTTGATTTACTGGATGCTGTTGCTAAAAAAGACACCTCCGGAGCATTAAATATTCTTAACGAGATAATAGAATTAAAGGAACCGGAACAAAAAATATTGGCTATGCTGTCAAAACAAACAGGTGAAATATTAAAACTAAAACTATTAATGGAGGATCGTGCTTCACAAACCCAAATAAATCAGTATTTTCAGGGTAAGCACCCATATGCATTAAAAATGATGACAGAGCAAGCCGCCAGAATGGATGTTAAATACCTGAGAAATATAATAAAACAATGTATGGAGGCAGAAACAGATTATAAAAAGGGCCATATAGAGCCAAAGCTCGCATTGGAGCTATTGTTAGAAAAAATAAGCATTTAACAAAGGATTAACATTTCCTTGATTTTCTCATAATACGGGCGAGTTATAGTTAGCTTGTATGAGAAATGAAAGGAGAATAAATAAATGAAATTTTATAAAAAATTAGCTGCTATAGGATTAGTAGCAACAATGATTCTAGGTCTTGCAGCATGTGGAGGAACAACAAATACTGACACTAACATCCCTTCAAAAAACCCTTCAACTAATACATCAATAAATCCTTCAACAGAACCGGCAAAAGATCTATCAGGTGAGCTTCTTATAGAAGGTTCTACATCAGTTCAGAAGATATTTCAGGAGTTAATAGACACCTTCATGGCAAAAAACCCTAAGGTAGAAATTGAATATATGGGCGATGGGTCCAGTGCAGGCATTAAAGCTGCAATTGCCGAGACAGCTAATATAGGAACAGCTTCCAGGATAGTTAAAGACGAGGAGAAGAGTCAAGGCCTTGAAGTTTTTCAAATGGCTGATGATGCTATTGCAGTTATAGTAAATCCGGCAAACAAAGCTAAAGAGTTAACAAAGGATCAGATTGCAAAAATCTATAAAAAAGAAATTACCAACTGGAAAGAAGTTGGCGGAGATGACTCTTTAATAGTAGTTGTAGCACGTGATGCGGCATCGGGAACCAGAGAAGCATTTGAAACAATCTTTGGTGTAGCAGAACAGGTCAAGGCTGACCAGGAGGCTGCAAAAACCGGTGAAGTTAAAACAGTTGTAGCGCAGAACCCGAATGCCATCGGATATATCTCGCTGGCGTACTCTGATGAAACAGTTGTTAACATAGTGATTGACGGCATGATAGCGACCACCGATAACGTAATAAATGGTTCTTATACAATCAAGCGGCCCTTTAATATGGTTACAAAAGGTCAACCTGATGAACTTGAACAGGCATTTATAGACTTTGTGTTTTCGGATGAAGGCGCACAGATTATCTCTAAGGAAGCAGTACCTGTAAAATAGAGTTTTCTTCATAATCCGGGCAGGCCTTCAAGGTCTGCCTTTAGCTTCTAAAAAAGACGGAGTGATAATAATGGTTAGCATACCTGCAAATAGATCAAAAAAAAGTTTGAATTATGAAAAAGCAGTTGAGATGATTTTTGCTTGCTCAGGGGTTTTAATGGTTGCTTCTGTTTTGGTAATTTGCATATATGTTTTTGTAGCAGGAGTACCTCCCATTTTAGAAATAGGTTTATCAAAATTCATCTTTGGCACCGAATGGACTCCGACATATAAAGAACCCCATTATGGAATACTGCCCATGATACTTGCATCCGTATACGGAATGGTAGGAGCGGTTTTTATAGGCGTTCCTGTTGGTGTTTTTACAGCTGTTATGCTGGCAGAAATAGCACCCAAAAGGATAGCGAGTGTTCTAAAAGCAGCAATTGAGCTTCTGGCAGGGATTCCTTCTGTTGTCTATGGGTTTTTCGGGCTTACTGTCATTGTTCCTTTTATTAGAGTTTACTTAGGAAGTCCAACCGGAACAAGTCTCCTAGCCATGATAATTATTCTTTCAGTCATGGTTCTTCCCACAATTGTAAATATTACAGAAACATCACTTAGAGCAGTACCCATCGAATACAAAGAAGGATCACTGGCACTGGGTGCTTCAAAGATTGAAACTATATTCAAGGTTATGATACCGGCAGCTAAATCGGGAATCATGTCTTCAATAGTATTGGGAATGGGAAGAGCCATAGGCGAAACCATGGCGGTTATTATGGTTTGCGGGAATATTGCCAGTATGCCGAAAGGTCTTTTAAGTACGGTAAGCCCTATGACCGCAACAATTGCAAAGGATATGTCCTATGCGGGCCCCTTCCATCAGTCAACACTCTTCGGAATAGGCGTGATTCTATTCATATTTATTATTATTTTAAATTTGATATTAACTACTCTGATTAATAAATCAGTCAAGCGTTGAGGGGGGATATTCAATTGAGTAAAAGAAGAAAAATAAGTGATTTTTTGCTGCTAAGTCTGATTTGGATATTTTCTCTCTTAACTGTCGGTTTTTTGGTGTGGATGATTATTTATATAATGTCAAAAGGTATACCGGGCATCAATTGGGATTTTATTACGAGTGAATACAATCTCTACAAGGATAAGACAGGAATTTTCCCGATGATTGCAGGGACTTTGATTCTGATAATCACAACATTGATTATATCTGTGCCCATTGGTGTTTCGGCGGCTATTTTTCTGACAGAATACGCTAGGCAAGGGCGCTTGGTCAAGCTAATACGCTTTGCTACCGAGAGTTTGTCAGGTATACCGTCCATAATATATGGACTATTCGGGTACATCTTTTTCAAAGACGCACTGAAATTGGGATTTTCTATTGCAACAGGTGCTTTTACATTGAGCATAATGGTTCTGCCGACAATTGTAAGAACCACTGAAGAAGCTCTTTTGTCCGTTAATCCCGGATATAAGGAAGGCAGCCTGGCATTGGGCGCATCAAGGCTTCAGACAATCATGAAGGTTATCCTGCCCAGTGCAATACCCGGAATTTTAACTGCTATCATTTTAAGCATGGGACGTGTAATAGGCGAATCTGCAGCGGTGATATATACAGTGGGCTCGGTGCCCAAAATACCGGCTTTTGACAGGCTCTTAACTGGCAGTGTCAGAACCTTATCGGTACATTTGTACGTTGTTGCTCTTGAGGAAGCCGATTTTGCCAGTGCCTTTGCCACAGGAGCAGTTCTGATGATTATAATTGCATTTTTAAATTTTGCTGCAAACAGAATGGGGCGCAATTTTGTAAAAGGTAAAGAAATATAAACTTAAATAGTTTGTGGGGTGAAAAATTATGAGTAATGGAAAAAGAAAAAGTAAAATCTCGGTAAAAGACTTAACATTGTTCTATGGGGAATTCAAAGCCCTAAATAATATAAATATGGAAATTTATGAGGGTGAGATTACAGCTCTGATAGGGCCTTCGGGGTGTGGTAAATCCACTTTTCTGAAAACATTGAACCGAATGAATGATCTGATTGAGAATGTTAAAATTACAGGCAGTATAAAGCTTGATAATGAAGAAATATTGCATGGTAATGGTGTTGTTGAACTAAGAAAAAGAGTCGGAATGGTATTTCAGAAGCCTAACCCTTTTCCTATGTCTATCTATGATAATGTAGCATATGGGCCAAAAATACATGGTATAAAGAAAAAGGCTGCTCTTGATGAAATAGTTGAGAGAAGTCTTAAATCAGCTGCTTTATGGGATGAGGTTTCCGACAGGCTTCAGAAAAGTGCATTGGGGATTTCCGGCGGGCAGCAGCAAAGACTTTGTATAGCCAGAACTTTAGCTACCGAGCCGGATGTTATTCTTATGGATGAGCCTACCTCAGCTCTTGATCCTATATCAACAGCAAAAATAGAAGATTTGTGCGAAGAACCGAAGAAGAAATATACAATCATAATGGTAACTCATAATATGCAGCAAGCAGGAAGAATTTCGGACAGAACTGCGTTTTTTCTTTTAGGTGATCTGGTTGAGTATAACAAGACTGAGAATATATTCAGCAGGCCGAAGGATGAGAGGACTGAGAGGTATATTACCGGAAGGTTTGGATGATTTGTTTTAAATAGTATTTTATTAGGTAAGAATTGAATAAGACTCATAAAGGAGGATCATTATGAGATCTGGTCTTGATAAAAGTTTACGGGAATTAAAGGATGAAATAGGGCGCATGGGAGGAATGGTCGAAGAATCAATGGATAAAATGATCATTGCGCTGCGAGAGCTAAACGTACATTTAGCAATGGAAATAATTGCCCATGACGAAGAAATTGATAATATTGAGAATAGAATCGAGAAACAGTGTTTGACACTTTTTGCCTTGCAGCAGCCCTTGGCAAAGGATCTAAGATTGATTGGTGCAACATTGAAGATAATAACCGATCTTGAAAGAATTGCAGATCAGTCCGCAGATATTTCGGAGCTTATTCTTCGCCTTTCCAAGAAACCTATAAGATTAAATCCTGATATTTATACTATGGCTGAAAAAGCCAGAAGCATGGTAGGACGAAGCATAGATTCATTTATTAAGCAGGACATGGAGACGGCCAAAGTGGTATGCGGCGATGATGATGAAGTGGATGAACTGTTTAATGTGCTAGTAATGGATATTGCCAGCAGGATAAAAGCAGGTTCTGAGTCAATAGAGCAGCTTATTGATATAATGTTCATAGTGAAATATCTGGAAAGAATTGCTGATCATGCGACAAATATAGGAGAGTGGGTGGTATATAATGAAACAGGAACCCACAGGCACTTGCAGCATATAGATGCCAGACTGGTCCTTGACCAGGAAGACAGTTAACAATAGGGAGGAAATTATGTCTTTAAAACGTGCTATATATCTTGTAGAAGATGAGACCCACATACAGGAACTGGTTAAATACAATCTTGAGGCCGGTGGTTACAACGTCAGCGCATTTACCGGTGGCGAGGAGATGCTTTTACATTGTGAGGCTTTCATACCGGATATGTTTATTCTTGATTTAATGTTACCGGGTATTGATGGCTATGAAATATTGAAAAGAATAAGGCAGAACAACAGACTGCGAAATTTGCCGGTAATCATGCTGACAGCAAAAAGTGAGGAGTTTGACAGGGTACTTGGTTTAGAACTCGGCGCAGATGATTACATAACTAAGCCGTTTTCAATAAGAGAATTGATTGCTCGTGTAAAAAGTCTGTTCAGACGTTCCGATATGCACAGCGAAAATGAACCGGTTACCATAAGGGCCGGAGATATAACTATTGATATTGAACGTCATGAAGTATATAAGGGTGAAAAGCGTCTTGAATTTTCGTTAAAGGAATATGAACTGCTTAAAATACTAATCCAGAACAAAGGTAAGGTTTTATCACGAGATTTGCTTCTGGAAAAGGTTTGGGGATATGACTATTATGGAGAGACCCGTACGGTTGACGTTCATATTCGCTACCTCAGACAAAAAATTGAAGAGAACGACAGTAATCCCCAACATATTGAAACAGTAAGAGGAGTGGGGTATAGGTTTATATAAATACTTATGTGTACATCACTTTATTGCAATTATTTATGTGAGAGGATATAATTTATTGTAGCAATCTAATTTATGTTAAGTTACCAGTACTTTAAGCAATTATTAAGGATAGGAGTTACTGTGTGCCCGGGAGTATATCAATAGGTGATGTTTTTAGTTACATTATGAATTTTTTAGGCCTGAGCGGCCCATTGGATATTATCAGATTATTAATTGAAGTATCTTTAATTTCATTTGCAGTTTACAAAGGTATTCAACTTGTCCGCGAAACCCGTGCAATTCAGCTGGTTAAAGGGCTATTATTCATTTTATTATTCTCTAAATTCTCTGAGATTTTAGGATTAAAGACTATTGCCTTCCTATTGAAGGGTGCAATACAGCTCTTTGGATTCAGCTTGATTGTAATATTCCAACCGGAGCTCAGAAGAGCACTTGAGAAGCTCGGGAGCAGCGGGTTTCAGGACATCATGCTACGCAAGACTGAAGAAGACAGAGTAAAGACCATATCAGCTATTGAGTCTATTGTTAAGGCATGTGCAGCTTTATCAGAAAATTATATCGGGGCTTTAATAATAATTGAGAGAGCAACTAAAATAGGAGATATAGTTAACACAGGAACTCAAATGGATGCAATGTTGTCCGGTGAGCTTCTGGTTAATATTTTTACACCCAAAACACCGTTGCATGATGGAGCGGTTATTATTCGCAACAATACAATTAAAGCTGCCGCATGTTACCTGCCGCTTACCCAAAATGCCGGTTTAAGCAGAGAATTAGGTACTCGTCACCGGGCTGCTTTGGGTATAACTGAGGTATCTGATGCAATTGCTGTTGTTGTATCCGAGGAATCAGGGAAAATTTCATATGCCCACAGCGGAGGCCTTACCAGAAATTTAACCTCCGATATGCTTAGGAAGGCATTAACTAAATTCTTGCTTGAAAGTGATGCGGACAGGAAGCTTTTTATGTTCAGAAAGGTGAAACAGGATGAACAAGCTGATAAATAGTTTATTTGAGAAGGATTTGGTTATAAAAATCGTATCAATCCTTACTGCTATATTAATTTGGTTTGTAGTGCTGGATTCGGATAATCCTTTTGAAGTCAGAACCTTGGCGGTACCTTTAACCAGTAATGTTGATGTGCTTAATAACAATAATTTGCAGATTGTAGGAACTCCGCTTCCCGTCAGCGTTGATATTAAAATAAAAGGCCGGAAGCAAAAGATATCAAGTGTGACCGCCAATGATTTTAAGGTTACCGTTGATTTGTCGGAGGTTACTGAATCAGGACGTAAGAAGATTAGTATTAATGCTCCTGAATATCTGGGAGATCAAGACATTATAATGCTGGGAATCAACCCTACATCAGTGGATCTTAATTTTGAACGGGTTGTCGGTAAGCAGTATCCCGTTGAAGTTGAGTTTATCGGGTCTCTTCCCTCAGGATATGAACTTATAAATTTAAAAGTTGAGCCGAACAATGTTATTCTTGAGGAGAGAGAAAGTAGTATATCAAAGGTAAATAAGGTTATTGCTTATGTAAACCTGGACGAAGCCGATGATAAAAAAGAAATCGTTATGCGCGGAACAGTGCTTGATATGGAAGGACAAATTCTGAGACAGTTTGAAGGGAAAGTTCCGATTATTGTTTCATTTAACCTTGCCAAAAATGTACCTATAATAGCTACTACCAAAGGGAATCCGCTTAATGACTATTATTTTAAAGAAATGAATTATTCTTTGCCAAGTGTACGTGTAATCGGTAGTAAAAGTGTGCTTGAAGGTATTAAGAGCGTTAATGCGGAAGCTATTGATATTACAGACAAATCAGAAACATTTATCTCTCCGCTTATAACAAATCTTCCTAAGGGTGCTACCCTGTTTGCAGAAGATACGGAGCGCCTTACAGCTGAAGTGATAATAGACAAATATATAACTCGTAACATAAATTTGTCTGCCGGCAATGTATCGATTTACCACGGTGATACCGCAGGTAATATGAGCTATAGGGTTACTAACGATACAATTCCAATAATCATAAAAGGTAAAAGTGCAGACGTGAATGCCATTAAATCCGGTGATATAAAGCTATCTATATATGTGAATGATCTCTTGCCCGGTGAACATGAGGTTCCGCTTACGGTAAAGGTACCCAATAATGTTGTTCTTATGGGCGAGTACAGTGTCAATATAATTATTTCTATTACACCACCAGAGGATAAAAATGACATAGGGGAATGAAACCTGTAATAAAATCTTAGAAGGTAACGAGGAAATTGATATGAGACGTCGGATTGTTGCAATATATCTATTTTTGGCTATTATGGCGTCCTCATTTGTGGCACTTGTATCATATCGATATTCATCAGATCTGTACGTCGATGAAGTTGAGTTTGGACTACAGAATGAAGCTGTTTTGATAGGACAGATTATAAAAAAAGAGGGTTTGAATAGTATTAATGATGAATTTTTAAATAATCTGTCAGAAAGCCTTAAGTCAAGTAATAAAAAAGAGAACACAGATAGTGATATAAGGAGAATCACAATTATTGACAAAAAAGGCGATATAATAGCTGACTCAAATGCTGATTCGAGGAAAATGGAAAATCATAGCGACAGAGTGGAGTTTATAAAAGCTCTTTCAGATGGATCAGGTACAGATATAAGAAGGAGCGAAACCACAGGAGTATCATTGATATATTATGCTTGTTATTTACATGAATTGGATTGTGTTGTACGTGTTTCCGGTTCTCTTCAGTATATTATAGATATAAGGAATACGATTTTATTTTATTCAATAATGGCAGTTTTGGTGGCAATGGTTATATCAGCTATTATGGCATTGAGCCTTTCTTCATATGTCGTTAAACCTGTCGCCAGGCTGGTCAAGAAGTACGGTGGGGCGATAACAACAAAAAGCGGTAATTGGAAGAATAAAGATGAGATTAACCAGTTGTCTCTGACATTAAGCAGCATGACACAGAATATCGAGGATACCATAAAGGAACTCCAGGATAAGAATGTTCGTGTTAATACTATCATAAACAGTATGGACAGCGGCCTTATAGCGGTTGACAGTTCTAAGAATATTATTTTAATTAATCCTAATGCAAGAAAACTGTTCGAATTAAATGATAAGCATGATTACGTCGGTGTTCCATTAGTTCAGGTTATAAGGAACAATCATATTAATGACATTTTTTCGAAAGCCATATCGGATGATTTTGCTTTAAATGATGAGCTATATCTTTATCAAGGCGGAAGAAGAACCTTATCTATCCATGTGACACCTATTTATAATAGTAAGAATTCGGAAATGAATTCGGGAGCTATGTTATATATTAATGATATAACGCAGGTGAGGAAGCTTGAAGAGATACGTTCAGAATTTGTTTCTAACGTAACACATGAGCTGAAAACACCCTTAACATCTATCCAAGGCTTTGTTGAAACACTAAAAAACGGTGCTATTACAGATCCTGTTGTGGCCGAGAGATTTCTTGATATTATAGAGATTGAAGCTGAACGCTTACGTATGCTGATTAATGATATTCTTGAATTGTCCGAAATTGAAGGCAAAAAGAAAGATAATGACAAACATGCCGTTGAGCTGCTTGAATTGACTTTGGAGGTTCAATCTATGCTTAATAATTCTGCCATAGAGAAGGATATTAAATTTGAGATCCAAATCGATCCGGGATTAAGAATCGAGGCTAATCGTAACCGAATTAAACAGCTTCTCATAAATCTTATGGATAATGCAATCAAATATAATAAGCATGGTGGATCTGTTATGGTAAAAGCCGAAAGCCTGGGCGGACAGATTGAGATTCACGTGAAGGATACGGGAATAGGTATACCTAAGGAGCACGCACACCGGATATTTGAAAGATTTTACAGGATCGATAAAGGGAGGTCCAGAGAGATAGGCGGCACAGGCTTGGGGCTTTCTATAGTAAAGCATATAGCCCAGCTTTATGATGGTTATGTTAATATTGAAAGCGAGGAAGGGAAGGGTAGTGATTTTATTGTAACCTTGCCCGTACATTCTAATAAAGCTTTATAAATAACATCTTTAATCTAGTTATAGGAGGAAGATTATATGAAATATGTATTTAAGAATGCTATGGTGCTGACCATGGATAATACAAAAATATTGAAACCATGTGATGTTCTTGTAGAAAATGATATAATAAGCACTCTCGGCAGTCTGAATAATGAACAGTTAAATAACGCAAGGATAATTGACGCATCCGGAAAGCTTATGATGCCGGGACTTATTAACGGACACTGTCATGTTCCCATGACACTTCTTCGAAATTATGCCGATGATATGAATTTACAGACATGGCTTTTTGAAAATATTTTCCCTGTGGAGGAAAAGCTTAGGGGAGAGGATATTTACTACGGCACTCTTCTGGGAATTATGGAACTTATTGCATCAGGCACAACGTGCTTTGTTGATATGTATGATCATATGAATGACCTGGCAAAAGCTGTCGAGGAATCAGGCATTCGGGCTCAGTTATCCAGAGGTATGATAAATACCGGGGATGGTACGGATTTTTCTGATGACATTCGATTAAGAGAAACTGTTGATTTTTATAAAAGATGGAACGGCGCTGCAAATGGCAGAATAACAGGCGCTTTTGCACCACATTCTATTTATACCTGTTCACCTTCCTATATTAAAGCCATAGGTGAAGCGGCGCAAAAGTACGGTGCGCCTATACATGTACATTTGGATGAAACTTTGGTAGAGCATGAAGAATGTTTGAAAAAATACGGTAAAACACCAACCAAACATTTATATGATCTTGGAATATTTGAACAAAAAACTATAGCTGCCCATTGTGTGTGGATAACAGAAGAAGATGCAAGGATTATGGCTGATAATAACGTAACCATGACGCATAATCCATCAAGTAACCTTAAGCTTGCCAGCGGTATAGCGCCTGTTCCAAAAGCTTTGAGCATGGGAGTTAATGTGGCTTTAGGAACTGACGGTGCATCAAGCAATAATAACCTTAATATGTTTGAAGAAATAAATCTGGCAGCGCTTATACATAAGGGGGTAAATCATAATCCTCTGCTCGTAAACGCAACAGAATCATTAAAGATGGCAACTGTAAATGGAGCAGAAGCCCTTGGAATGGACAATCTGGGTGTGATTAAAGAGGGTGGCAAAGCCGATGTTATCCTGATTGATATGGATAAACCCCATCTTATGCCTGTTCACAACGTGGTTTCGGCGCTTGCTTATTCGGTTCAGGGCTCTGATGTGTGTCTTACCATGGTAGATGGTGTAATACTCTATGAGAATGGTGAATTCAAGACCATCGACAAGGAGAAGGTCAACCACGGTGTAAAAAAATGCTGTGAGAGACTATTCTGATATAGGCTCCCGCGGTGTAACAACAACAGTATAGTGATTGACATATATTACCATGCCGGGTTTTGCTCCGGAAGGCTTTTTCACGTTTCTGACATTGGTATAGTCAACTTCCGCTTTGGGAGCCGATCGAGCCTTGCTGAACCAGGCTGCATATTCGGCAGCTTCAATTATAGTAGAATCAGGGACTTCTTTCCCTTCTGTTTTTATTACCACATGGGAGCCGGCAAAATTTTTAATATGAAGCCATATATCCTCATGCCTTGCCAATTTCAGAGTTAACTTATCATTCTGCTTGTTATTATGTCCGATGAGGATTTCAAATCCGTCTTTTGAGATAATTTTCCGTGGGATAATTTGTATGGGAGGGTTCTTTTTGCCTTTCTTGTCAGAGGGTTTTACGTAACCTTGCTCAAAAAGCTCTGCACGAATTTCTGATAGCTGCTGTGGATCCTCCGAGCTTTCAATAGCAAAAAGAACACTTTCAAGATAAGATAATTCATTCCGTATCAAAGTCAATTCGTTTTGTGCATATAAAAATGCTGTTCGCGCCTTATTATACTTTTTAAAGAAAGCTTGAGCATTTTGCTGGGGAGTTTTTTCCTTGTTAAGAGGTATATCCACAGTTACATTTTGTTCGCTGTAATAGTTTAAAACAGATGCTTTTTCCATTCCCTTTGACAAAGCATAAATGTTTGCGGTGATAAGTTCTCCATATAATCTGAGTTCATCATAATTTTTATTTTCTTCATAGGTTTGTAAGTTAATATTCAAGCGCTTTTCACTCTTCTCTAAAAGCTTTGAGACTTTGGCTTGGAGGTCTTTGGCTTTTTGGGTATTAAATTCTTTACTGTTTTTAAGGGTAAAATATTCTTCGACAACGCCGCTTATTGTATTAAAGCTTTTAGATGAAGAATACTGAAGGAGCTTGATACAGTGAAAATCCACAGCTTTACCAGCATTATCAAAAACAAGTATTGGTAAGGATTTAATACTCGTTAACTCATTCATCATGTTTTTTAAGGATTCAGTTGTTCTTAAAAGTTCGTGAAAGGTAAGTTCATTGGCGGGTTTGGATTCGTCGATTCCGGCACGGAAACATATTTCCCGGCATAAAACAGGGGAAAACCCTTTCAGCCTGTCAAGAAGGAATGATTCTACCTTTCTTCCACACTGGGGAGCGGATTTCACAATTTTGTCCAAGGTATCATCCAAAGCCGGGTCAAGCTTATCCTGGTCTGGAGGAAGCACATAAACCCTGGCCGGAAGCAGTTCGCGTACACGGTTTACTCCGCTATCAACATGCTTGATAGCGTCAATGATGAAATTATCCTTGTTTAAAATAATTATATTACTGTGGCGGCCCATGATCTCAATAATTAATCTTTTTATACTGCGGTCGCCTAAATCATCGGTCACTTCGGATTCAATTGTAACAATACGTTCAAATCCGCTTGTAAAAATACCTTTAATAATACCTCCTGATAAATGCTTACGAAGCAGCATACAAAAAACAGGAGGGGTATCGGGATTTTCGAATTGCCTGTCTGTCAGATGTATTCTAGCCGATGATGCGTTACATGATAGTAAGAGCCTGTGATTCTCACCTGACGCACGAATTTGAATAACAACAGCATCACGACCGATTTGGTGTATTTTTCCTATCCGGCCACCTAAAAGGGTATTATTAAGCTCTCCTGCAATTTTGCTTGTCAATATGCCGTCAAAGGGCATTGTAATCACCTCGAGTTTTTATTCAGAGTATATATTGCTAAATATTACAGAACTTTTAAAATTATTTTACAAATATTTCTCATAATGATATAATGACACATAGAAATTTAGGATACTATAAAAGGAGGATTCTACAGTGTTATTAAGTAAAAACTTTGTAAAAATAAGTGCTTTAATTGTATCTGTTCTTCTGTTTTTAGGTATCAATTTATCTTTGTTCAGATAGTTTTTCTTAATACCTAAGTTTAACCTTTTTATGGGGGTGTATTTTTGCGTAATAGTTATGGTAAGCCAAGACCCGTTGCCGCTAAAATGAATAGTCTCCCGTTAGTTCTTCTGTTATTGGCGGTTGCTCTCTTTATTGCAGCTGATTTACTTCTTGAGTATGATTTCAACTGGCTGGACTATGCAATAGTTATTATTATAGCTCTATTTGGATTAAAAGGCTACATAAAAGGATTAGTGAATACTGTTTTCAGTCTTGCAGGGTATTTAATAGGAATTCTTGCAGCTTACTTGTTTTCTCCAAAGCTTTCTCTGATAACAATGCAAAAAACCATGCTGGGTAATGCCATTACAGATAAGTTAAATAAGGTAATACCTGCCGTTTCAAGCATAGGAAGCTTTAAAATTTCTGAGGCTAAGTCTGAGTCTGCATTAAGCTTAATAGGCAAGATACCAGAGCTGGAGAAGGCAATTTCCGAGAATACTCTGCTTAATCAAATGATGTCAGCTACGAGTACGGCAGTTGAATCAGGTAATATGTACTCTGAAACAGTAATAACTGTAAATGATTTAGTAGCATACACCATTTTGAAGATTCTTGTATTTATAGTATTGTTTATTCTGGTTAAACTACTTATAGTAATAATAGGCAAGCTTTTAACCAAGGTTTTAAACGCCAGTGCCATATTAGGAACGGCAAACCGGACCGCAGGTATGGCAGTGGGCTTTGTAGTGGGAATAATTATTTGTTATATTGCATTTGTTTTCGCAATCCCAACCTTGGGCTCAATCAGTATTATCAAGGTTCCGGAAACATACACAGATTCAATAGTTTTGTTGTGGTTTAATAAGTTCATCATGCTTATAATTAAATGATGTAATCCGACTCCGCTCCGCGCAGGTCATCGACTGCGGCCGCTACCTTTTGGAGCCACTGTTTGTTGACAATTCATGTTTATAGCATATAATTAAACTAATCAAAGATTTCCCCCTCCTCTAAGGTGGGGGTAAATTATTTTATTTCAGTTGGGTGCATATCCCCCAATACGAGTTTTAAAGACATGGGTACTTGTTCGAAATCGCAGTAGCTTTTGTTACAAACAGTAGAAATTGAAGGAAAAAACACATGACTAAACAACTAAAGGCAGATTTATCAATTTTTAGCATAACAATTATATGGGGCTCATCATTTATCGTAATGAAAAATATATCGGAGGATATTCCTGCATACGTATATCTGGCTATGAGATTTTCTGTGGCGGCCATAGTATTAACGATTATTTTTTATAAACATCTTAAGAAAATGAGTTTAAGAAATATTATACGGGGCTCATTAATCGGGTTTATTTTATATACAGCAATGATGCTTCAGGTTCTTGGGCTTAAATCTACAACAGCTTCAAATTCAGCATTAATAACCGGACTTAATGTAATTATGGTTCCTATAATATCAGTATTGCTGTTGAAAAAAAGACCCCCGATTAATGCAATTATAGGGGTGTTTCTTGCAGCTTTGGGCCTTTTTCTGTTAACCGGCTTTCAGGGTAATTGGCGCATGGGAGATACTTTGACTCTTGCTTGTGCTTTATGTTTCGCCCTTCAAATAATATTCATTGACAAATTCGCATCTGATATGGATATATATCACTTGGCCTTGATTCAAGTGGCTTCGGCCGCCGTATTTTACCTTATAACTTGGGCTGGAGTTGCTTTTACATCTGTTAATATGCCCACTATTGTTTTTGATTCAAAAATTATTATTACAATACTCTATACAGGAGCGTTGGGTACGGCTTTTGGCTACGGTGTTCAGACTATAGCACAGAAATATACAACTCCAACCAGAACAGCTTTAATTCTGACTTGTGAGCCGGTTTTCGGAGCTGTATTTGCCCTGATTGTCCCGGATATTTATGGGAACACTGAGGCTCTTACCATCAAAACAATTCTAGGCAGTCTGCTTATTCTATTTGGTATGCTTATAACAGAATTAAAATTTCGGAGTAAAAGTCACACATGACACGACTAAAGGTTCGATATGCTGTATTCATAGCAATGTCATAATGCTTATCGTCATGATTTGTCATAAAAGCGTAAAGTATATTTTGTTTACACTTTCGCTCGAAATGCCGATAAATCTTTTAGAATTAATCCATTGGAGGCAATCAAATGCAGACAAAAAAAGCAGCTGTTATCATGGCTTTTATATTAGTTTTAGCCATTTCATCAGCTTATGGATCAGGTGATTATACATTCGCAGATACCTATGCTCCCGGGCAGACAGAGGAGGCCGGGCTTCTTAGCGGTGTTGTCAAGGAGAATAACCCTTCGCTTGGTTTTATCACACTTTATTTTGAAAACGGGTCGGGAGTAAATCCTCAGGCGGCTGACAGGCTTATAATCTTACGCACCTTTTCTTACGGATATGAAACACCGGTTTTAAGAGACGGATATGAAGTCAGTGTTGATGATATCAAGCCGGGAGATAAGGCTTTTTTAAAGCTTGATGGTGACGGATACATAGAAAAAATCAGTGTAAAAAGTTTTTACGAGCCGGTTTATGGAACGGCATATTTAAAGGGTCCCACATGGCTGGTTTTAAAAAAGGATGACGGCACATTTGTAAATTATCCTTTATCAAAAGAACTTCCTGTTTATAAGCATAACCGTCCTTGTCCTATTTCAGATATTGTTATCGGAGATCGGATTCGTGTATTGGTGCAGACTAACGGTGTTAATATTGATATCGCAGGCATTGATATTGAAAAGCAGACTAGGTCGGTTACAGGAATATATAGAGGGAATGTTGAATTTTTCAATAGAATAAATAGCTCAATTGCTGTATCGGCGGTTCAGGAGTTTATTAACGGTAGATGGGAAGCTACTTCGAGTATAGGAATACAAAGTTTTCAGTATAGTAACGAGTATAAGGAAACGCTTCCTAAAAGAGCGGCCGGTATGGTTTATTTTGCAACTAAGAAAGCATATGACGGAATAGATAAGATTGTAACAGCATCATATAGAACCACATCCGGATATGAAAAAACGGCGAAGGATAATCTTCTTAGCACGACTGACGGGCGAATACTGGAGTTGGAAAATACATCGGATTTAATCAGTTATGACAATAATACCATCGCCATTAAAGACGGAAGATTGGTTGATGTAAGTGCGCTGGGCACTTTAGATAACTTAAAAATTTCGATGGAAAAATCATTTAGTGATAGTAACTATATTGCTAATGTTATAGTCAGCGAATCAGTTTCTGAGAATGGGCCTGTTATATACAGAGGACGTATTAAAAATGTTGATCCGTTAAAAAGTATTACAGTTGAATCCTTTGTTCAGCTTAGCGGTGTGAATTGGGAATTCACAAACACGCCTAAAACATTTGACATAGATCTTTCGGTAAGTCGTCTGATTGAGGCCGACGGATTAGGAAACATGCGTAATCTTGGTTCAACATATATAAACCAGAGTATTTATATCGTAGCCGAGGGAAGTAAAATTCATTTAATCAGCACAGCCCCCTATGTTGATAAACCGGTTATGGGGCGTGTTGTTGGTCTTGCAGATGATAACGGTGAAGACAATGGCGAGAACGAGACTGAAACAGACGGTGAGGATACAGAAACAATTACTTCGTCTGTTTTGAAGTTAGCCGAAGCCAGAATCTATGACAATGAAAGCTATGTTTGGGGAGGAAGTCCCGACATAAATATGGTAATACCTTTTAATTCCATTGTAATAAAGAATGGCATTATAGGGTCGGCTTCCCTGATAAAAACAGGGGATGAGGTCAGAATTATCCGCCATAGCCAAAGCGGCGAAGGTATTATTCTTCTGTGTCAATAAAGAATCTCGGAGGTTTGAATTATGAGAAAAGGCTATAAGTTATTAACAATTGCTATAATTATAATAATTGCTGTTACTCCGATTAACGTTCTGGCTGTTGAGGGAACTATGGGCTATGCAGGCGGGATTTCGGTAGTAGACCCTATTGAAAAAAATGAATATCAATATTCAGAGATGTGCTTTTTGACCGGAGTCCCCGTTAAATTGACAGGAACTTTGACTATAAAGAAAACAGACAAAAACGATGTGGTAACTGCCACATATACCTATAAGCTTGATAATACAGAAGCCAATACTACTTTGAACAGAGTAGTGATCTATACTACCACAAGGGAAACAAAGATAAACGGACAGATTACAGAATCTACTAAGTTAAGCCGTATGCCTACAGAGGTAATTAATGTAGGAGGGAAAACATACAGACTTATTGATTCCGCTTTCACCCAATCAATGATTACTGATCCTAAAGCTGCTATTAATTATCACACCGGTGAATTTAATGATAAAAAGGTTTATGCAATAGGCACCGATGTGGCTAAGGATACCGTAACGGTTACTCTTTCAGGAAGGACATATGCTTTTGATCAGTATTGGAGCAGCACAGAAACTCAGAGAATCAATGTGATGGTTGAAACAGATATAAAGAGTGTTAATCCTTCTGTGAAATGGGGCGGTGCTGCTGAATTAGTAATATCAAGCGCAACTCTTAATCAAGTTAATTATGCTGAAAACGAGCCCACTCAGATAAGTTTTAACGGTGGATATGTGAGAAAGCAATGGATGGAGTCAACCTTAGATTATACTGCAAAATTTCCTGAGTTTGATAAGAATGGCCTTCCTACTGATGTTTTAAAGACTTATGCCGATACTCGGAGCTTGAGTACACAAATGGAGCTGTCACGTCTTATGGTTCCGGATATAAAGCATCTTAATGGTTTTTGGGCGGAGAAACCCATTAGTATCCTCTTTGGTCTTGAAATTCTGCCGGGGACCGGAGAAAGCTTTAAGGTGGGCAGATACTTAACCAGAAGAGAATTTGTAGGTATACTTATGAACGCTCTTAAGGATATACCAACAGACCGGGATGTCAGAACATCAACGACAAATACAAGAAGAACCTCAAGTAAAAAAGCTCCTGAGATATCGCCATTTAGGGACATGGAACCGGGGGATCTTTACTATGATGAAGTTAAAAAAGCCTTTCAAAAAGGCATAACCAGCGGAAACGGTAATGGTAATTTCGGTCCTAATGTTTATATTACTAATGCTGAGGCCATTAAAATGATTGTTGCGGCTTTGGGATTGGAAAATCTAGCCCCGTACCCTGCGGCAACAACACCTTTTACTGATAATGACAGTATTCCGGCTTATGCCCGTAACGCTGCTGCGGTGGCCGCTACTTTAGGTATAATAGAACCTGATTATATGGGAAGATTTAACGCTTCTAACCGTTTGACAAATGAAAATACAGCTGATATGATTTTTGATCTGATCACCTATATGGGAGACGAGTTGATGAAAGATTATAGAGATAGAATGATTGATTTTTAATTTATAAAAATTGAAAGGGATTATTATGAAAAAGCTTAAGGGACTGGTAAGTCTGCTGTTAATCATATGTTTCGTTTTTGCAGCTACACCTATTACAAATGCCCAGGAATATGGTTCATATCTGGAAGCAATGCTCGGCTTTATGACAGAAATGTATTATAAAGGCCTCACTGATGAAGAGGCCCTTGTTGTTACATTAAAAGGTATGTTCTCACAATTGGATAATTACTCAGATTTCTATGATAAAAAAGAAACTCAGAGCTTAATTAATAATCTTACTAATAATTATGAGGGAATTGGAGCAGCCTTACAGGATACAGATAATGGTATAAAAGTAGTTGAGGTATATGAAAACTCGCCTGCTGAGAAGGCAGGAGTGCATTCAGGAGATATAATTATCGCAGTTGACGGTAAGAATGTTGAAAGTATGGATGCTACATCTGTAGCTGCTGTTATAAGAGGTGAAATCGGAACAGAAGTCAAGCTTACTATTTTGCGTGATGGATATGACATGGATTTTTTCATTATCAGAGGTATTGTTACTATTAAATCGGTTCATTATAGAATTGAAGGATACTGCGGCTATATATCGATTGACAGCTTTGATAGGGGAGTATCCAAGGAGTTTAACGAAGCAATTGAAGAAATCAATAAAGCAAAGGTAAGAAAGATTATTCTTGATTTACGGGGGAATCCCGGCGGTTACGTGGACGAGGCTGTGGCAGTAGCCAAAAAGCTTATGCCGGAAGGAATTGTGACTACATTGGATTATAAGTCAGAGAACTATAATGACCAAGTTTATTATTCTTCAGGGAAACATCCTGACTATATAATAGCTGTTTTAGTTGATGAACATTCAGCGAGCGCTTCAGAAATCCTGGCAGGTGCTCTTGAAGACTCGGGAGTGGGCATTTTAATAGGGCAGAAAACTTTCGGTAAAGGAGTTTTTCAGAATATCTTTTCAATTTTGACGCCCGAAGCATATAATAAATACAATAAAAAGTATGGGATAGGATATGTCACTGACACTGAGTGGATGAGTTATCATGGGGTGTTTCCGGAGAAAGATGAGATTATAGGTTCAGTTAAGCTTACCACAGGCCATTATCTTACTCCTAAAGGCAGGTCCATTAATGGGATAGGGCTTAAACCTTCGTTTGTTGAACCGAATCCTGTAAACCCAAACGACATTTACTTATCGCAGATAAGTCCCATCAAGGAATATGTAGCGCTGAATTCCTATAATAACGATGTTTATAATGCCGAGAAAATATTAAAAGCGGCGGGATATATGGAAATAAACGTGGACAGGCTTTTTGACGATAAAACTCTTGATGCGGTAAAAAAATATCAGGCAGATTACAAGCTGCCGGTTACCGGCAAAATAGATTCAGTAACAAAAGAAAAGCTCAATGAAACTTTGTATGAGCTTAGAAAAAGCAATGACAAACAATATACGAAAGCGTTGGAAGTACTGAACTTTTTTCGGGATTAACAAAGGAGAATGACATTATAAATGGAAACTGAGAATATAAAAAAAACAAGGGGCTTCAGTTTTTTAAAGCTGGCCCTCTTTCTGTTAATAGTGATAATAGTTTCAGGAGTTGCTTTATACTCATTTTTGAATATAAATCCTTTCGATATATTGTCAGACGGTGTAACCGGGTTGTATAACCGCATTTTCACAGGAAGTAAAGATGAAATCGATGCTCTTAAAGAGACAGTAAAAACTTTTTTTACCTTTGATGAGAGCGAGAATATTCATTGTACAACAGTTTCGGATAATCTGGTAGTTGCCTCAGTCAGCTCGGTAAAAATTATTGACCCCGATGGAATGGAAAAAGCATATATTCCTGTATCCTTAAAAAAACCTTATGTTCAGTCTTATTCAAACGATACTCTTGTTGCGGATTTGGCCGGGCATTATTTTGCGTTGATAATTAACAATAGAATAGCCTGGGAAAAGAATATTGATGAAATTATTGTAAACGCAAGTATTTCCGACACATGGATTCTATTAATAACCGAAAGCGAACAATCAGGCTATAAAAGGACAATTCGTGCTTATTCCAGGGATGGTCAGGAGATTTCATTCAGGAGCGTTTCCAATTATTATCCTTTCGCTGTTATCAACTTTCCCGATTTCAACGAGTCGTTATTTGCTGTCAACAGCATAGAGGTATCAGGTCTTGAGGCTAACGGGCTTTTTGAGTTTTTAGATCCTTCCATGAATCAAAAAGCAAGTATTAGAGGGAAGAGTGAAGTGTTTGGAGGTTGTTATCCTCTGGTGGAAGATAGACTTTTTGTTTTCGGAGAAAAAAGCATAATGACAATGGATTATGGTTTTAATACTGTCTGGGAGAAGAGTATTGAAGGATTCGCGATAACAGCGGCAAATGTTATTCAAGGTAAATATCCTGTAGTAGCTCTATTTGACAGTGAACTATACTCAAGAGAAAGGCACCATTTGACTAAAATTAAAATTTATAATAGTAACGGTACCGAAAAAGCCTACTTGGATATTGATGCAAAGGTTACGGGAATAGCCTCCAATAAAAAAACCGCAGCAGTTATTGCTGAGTCGGAAGTTTTTTTTATTAATGGTGATGGACAGATAATGGACCGTTATACCGCAAAATCGAATGTTACCGGTGTATATCTTGCAAAGGATGATATGGCATATGTAGTTTCATCCGATACAGTAAGCCGTGTTAAAATAAAGGTAACGCAAAAATTCTTAGGCATATTTTAATCTTCTGCAGACTTACCCCAGAATTTATAGGTAAAATCATCCAAGTAAAATCCTTGCGATGTTCGTGGTATAGGATGCCATTCCTGTGGGAGAAGGCTCAAATATTCAGATGTAGAAAACCTCGAATCAATTAATAAAAGTGCCCCGCGATCTGACTCAGATCTTATCAACCTGCCGGCTGCCTGTAGAACCTTGTTAAGCCCCGGATAGGTATAAGCATGAGAAAAACCCGATGAAGCTTCATTGTGATAATAGTTCCGCATTATCTCAAGCTCCGGTGATACCTGTGGCAGGCCTACACCCACAATAATTACTCCGGTAAGCTTATCACCCGTCAAATCGATACCTTCGCTGAAAACACCGCCCATTACACAGAATGCAATACGGTTTGTATCTCCGAAAGCATCAAATTTTTTTAAAAAATCCTCTCTCGAAGGCTCGTCCATTTCCCGGTCCTGGCATAGTATTTGAAAACCGGTAGCCAATGGCTTAAAAATCTCCAATACATTTAGAAGGTATTTGTACGAGGGAAAGAAAACCATAATGTTTCCCTTATGAGAAATCGACCACTTATAAATGGCCACAGCAGTTGCTTCAAAATACTTTTCCCGGCTTCTGAATCGGGTTTCGATACTATCATCATTAAAAACTAATAGATTCTCACGAGGAAATGGGGAGGGAAGTCTAAGCGTGACATCCTCATCTCTGCCGCCGAGTATACTCTTAAAATACCAAAGGGGAGACAGGGTTGCCGAAAAGAGTATTGAACTTTTTGCATAAGACATTTTACGTGCCAGCATAGGTCCGGGATCAAGACAAACCAATTTTATACAAAAGGTGGTCTTTTTACCGGTAGCTAACGTACGATAATTATCTGAGTAAATTTCTAAAATATTTTTAAAATGAAGAACCTCAAAAAAAAGATTTACCAGCTTATCGGTATATGGCTTATCTTCACGTTCGCCTGATATCCAGCTTTCAGTGGCGGTAATAAATTCTCCAAGCGGGGATTTAAGACTTATAGGAGCATCATAGGCTGTGTTATACTTGACTCCTCCTGCCTCCGTCATAAGCTCTCCCGATTCCTTTTCCAATGTTGAAATTGATTTTTTTAGCTTTTTTAGTTCTGTGTTTATTGTGGGTAAATCCTTTTTAATTTCCTTGGAGATTTCCGAAAGCTCTTTAACATTCAATTGTGCAGAGTGCATCCCTCTGGCACGGTCAAAGAGATTATGGGCTTCGTCTATCATGATAAGATAATTCTCCCGCCCTTTCTGCTCGAAAAAGCGTCTCAAATACACTCTTGGATCAAATATATAATTATAATCACATATTACAAGGTCGCAACTGAGAGCAAGATCAAGACTTAGCTCAAATGGGCAGATGCCATGGCGCAATCCCACTTGTGTTATTACCTCGCGTGGAAAGAAATCATACTTTTTTAAAAGTTCCTTAACTATCTTACGTGAACGTGACATATAGCCTAAAATGAAAGGACATTTATCCGGACTGCAGTCTTTTTCTTCATTAAGGCAGATTTTTTCTTTTGCTGTAAGAGTTAGCACCTTTAAACGCAAGCCTTGCTCTGTAAGAATACTATATGCTGTTTCGGCTATTCCTCTGGTAGTAGTTTTTGCAGTCGCATAAAAAAGCCTTTCCAATCGCCCCTCGCCAAGGGCTTTAATTGCCGGATAAAGAACGCCCATGGTTTTTCCTATACCTGTTGGAGCCTGTACAAAAAGACGTTTATTATCCTCTATACATTTATAGGTATTGTATGCAAGAAGCTTCTGCCCTTTTCTATAGGACGGATAGGGAAATATAATGCCTTCAATTGAAAGGTTGCGGGTTTTCTTCCATTCTTCCTGAGAAAGTGCCCAAGCAAGGTAGGGATAGATAAGTGTTTTAAAAAAACGCTGAAGTTTGTCGCGGTTAAATATCCGGTCAAAGGATTTTTCCTCATTTTTCTCTCGATC
>CAZPIS010000001.1:39049-42958 GCA_964586745.1 uncultured Ruminiclostridium sp. | reverse complement strand
TAAACACGGCGTTAATAAAAAGAATTTTTATGTAACTCGAAACACCTGGGCACCTTCATTCCTCCTTGAAAGCGACTTCGTACCAAACCCGGTGGAATTTGAGTGGCTCACAAATGACAAAGAGCAGGACAAACTCGCAAAGACAATCTCAACAGCAGTTGTGAAGTATTACACCAATTAAATCCCAATTTTCGACTTCTAGTGCGGGCTGTCTCAAAATACGGAACGTGTCATTGCTATGAATATACCATGTGGAACCTTCCTCACTACCTGAATTCATTTACCGTTGTGTGGGTACGCGTGGGAATTTTGAGTGAACTTACCGGGGTTATGTTGTTATTAAACGACCCGTTGTGTGGGTGCGCATGGGAATTTTGAGGCCGAAACTAAATCGTTACCAACGGGCGAAGCTTTTCCATGGTCTTTGCACCAATACCCTTAATATTATCCAGTTCTTCTATGGATTTAAAGGCTCCGTTTGTATTACGATAATCAATAATTGCCTTTGCTTTGACCTCCCCGATATATGGTAATGACATAAGCTCCTCCATTGAGGCTTTATTAATATTAATCTTGCTTGATTTACCGGCTGCTTTTTCTTTATGTTCTTCCGATGATTTTTCAAGTGGAGATATACTCTGCGGTTTTTCATTTTGGATTATTTCTATTTCAGGTGATTCCATAATCTTCGCAGGCAGTTCTTCTGATGCTTCGGTTAAGGGGTCATCCTTTGAAAACGATATCCAACGGCGTCTTATCGAAGAGAAATTTGATAGAATAAGTACAGCAATTAAAAGCAAGAGCAAACAAGGCGCAACACAATATTCCCAAGCGATACTATAGGTCTTTCCCTTAACATTTATATCCACATCTTGCTCCTTATTCCATACCATTATTTACATTATGCCATATTTTTTAATAAAATCAATATTTGAAAACTAATAGATTGAAAAAAAGAGACCTAGCTTACCGCTTTATTGGTTTGCCGGGTATGCCACTTGGTAGATTCATCAATAATGCCTGTGGGCTGATTGGAAACATAGGTTTCTTTCAGGGATATCCGGTTCCCAAACTTGTCGTAGGCATAGACCACACTTTTATGTAAAAAAATATTATACATTTGTATGTTGTGTCAATTATTTTTACTTACATGATGGAAACTAATGGTTAATCCTCAGACTTGAGTTTATAGCTGATGTAACTTATAATAAAATCAATGAATGTTTTATATTTTTTGCATTAGTTCATCATTATCCCGAATTAAAAGCACTTTAGCTTTAACTTAAGAAAAAACTAGGAGTTGATTTTTTGAAATTAAAATCTTTTGCTATATATATCATTATGAACATTTTTCTTATCTTTTCTTTCTCCGTACCGGCCATTGCCGAAACTCAGCCTAACCTTACAGCTAAAGCATTTATTCTTATTGATATGGAAACCGGCCAGGTCTTGTCAGAAAACAATGCAGACGAAAGGCGTTCACCTGCAAGTACAACAAAAATAATGACTGCCTTAGTAGCATTGGAAAATTCTAATCTTGAGGATGATATGACAGCCTCTGATAAAGCAATAAACAGTGTCCCATATGATTATGTGACTGCCGGTATAAAGATTGGTGAAACCTTAAAATTCAAGGATTTGCTCGATTTTATGATGATTACTTCTGCGAATGAAGCCAGCAATGTTATTGCAGAAAATGTCTCAAAAGATGGAACCATGCAAGGCTTTACAGATCTTATGAATGAGAAGGCTGCTGAAATAGGTTTGACAGGATCTCATTTTACAAACTCCAACGGCACAGAGGAAGAAGAACACTACACAACCGCAAGAGATTTGGCATATTTATCCCGTGAAGCCATGAAGCTGGATACTTTCAGAGATGTTGTAGGAAGAACAGAATTTGCGTTTCCCGATACAAACCTCAGAAAAGGCAATGATTGGAAGGCTGGTCACCTTACCTATACAAATGAGCTGCTTAGATCCCATTCCAAATATTATTCTAAGGTAACCGGAATAAAAACCGGATATACTGATTTGGCCGGTTTATGCTTGGTATCATCGGCAGTTAATCCTGACGGACTTGAGCTGATTTCGGTTGTTCTCGGAGCAGAAGATAAAACACATCAATTCGAGGATTCCCAAAAGCTTTTAGAATATGGCTTTAAAAACTTCAGCAAACTGCAGCTTGTAAAAAAAGGAGAATACGTCAGCCGATTTGAGGTTGAGGATTCTGTTGACGGTAAAAAGGTTGAGATTATAACTAATAATGACTTCAGCCATATTTTACCGTTGGATGATGAAATCCGTACCGCAAACCTAAAAATAATAAAAACTTTTAGCGAGCCTTTTATAGCTCCTATTAATCAGGGTCAGACAGTAGGTAAAATTGAATATGTATACAAAGGTCAATCAATAGGAAGTGTAGAGCTTGTCTCCAAGGAAGCAATAGAAAAAACCACCATTGCCATATTACGTGACAAATATAAGGAAATAATAAGTGATGAACGTTTTATATTCGGCGTAAAAGCAGCCGTAATAATTATTATAGCCATAATTATTCTGGGCTTTATATTACGATTTATAAACAGAAGAAAAAGAAAACACAGCAATTACTATTCTTCAAGGAAAAATAATTACCGGTTTAAGGATTATAGATAAAAAATAAAAGGTGTGTTTTAGTTTATTTGCCGCCACTCATATACATAATTTGTCCCGGTATACCCGCCTGTCCACAGCTTTTCCTGCTCACCTTCGGAATATCCGGCAGGAATAACGGCAGAAATTGTATCACTTACCGAAGAAATATTTTTATCACTATATTTGACAGATGAATAAATCTCAAAATTGCTTTTTTCAGCCTCGTTAATAAAGTGCACATTACCCCAATCAGCTCTGCATCCGGCACTTCCGTCAAAATATGAGAGATTTTGTTCTGTAAAGGAAAGGCTAAAGCTAAGCTTCACTTTTTCTCCGCCTTTAATCATTGAGGGAGGAATCGAAAAGGTAAGTAATGTAGAATAGCTCTCGCCGTTTAGCATATCCGGGTCGTAATAGTCGTCACTTTCCCCGATATATTTCCAGGAAAATGTATAGTTACCCGGTGTGGCAGAAGCACTTTTTTGATAAATGCCTCCCTTATTTGTATTATCAACATCATATTCTTGAGTCTCGTGAATAGTATCCACCAGTACCCAAGCATATTCCTTTTTGGCAGGCGTGTTAACAATATCAGTATCATCTTCGGTATTTACTTCGTGTTCGGGGTCTTCCTTCTGCTGATCACCTGAAACAATTATAGTTGTTTTTGGGTAGGATACCTTAAATGGCACACTCAACTCAGGAGAATTCTCTCCGGGAGCATAGAGTTCAACTTTGTTCGGAGCGCCGGACTGCATATGTCCAATTATGGTAAAAGAGGTTTGCATAGTTCCGTCACCCGGCATTTTACCTGTCCAGTTTTTTACGTTGGCTTTTTCCGAGAGTGGCGCAAAGCGTATGGTATAGCCTGAATATTTGTATTCTCCTTCTTTTTCAGGTTGTTCAATAATCTCAACCTTTACATTTTTATTAAGCTCAGCCTGTAATATACGCAATTGCTTTTCGAACTCTTTTTGTGCCTGCTCCATGGCGCGGGCTAAAAGATATTTTCGTGCAGAAGTCAACGGGGCCTGCAAGCGGCTCATCAAGTAGTCTTTATATTGCTGAGTGAGTACCTCCCGGTCCTTGGTCCATTCCCGCTCGTCAAACGAATATTTTTTACCTGAAACACCTGCGATTTCCTTCACCTTTAAATAGTCCAACTCCCAGAAACGCTGACAGAAGGAATCAATTTCTGCTTCAATCAATCGACGTGCTTCATCCGGATCGTCTGCATTCTCTTTCATAATATTTATAAAAATTTTTCGCCAT
>CAZPIS010000001.1:0-39039 GCA_964586745.1 uncultured Ruminiclostridium sp. | reverse complement strand
AACGAGGCGCCTCAATATCATTGTAGTATTGATACACATCCCCGATGTTTTCAAGCTTGAGTTCCACCATATCGCTTTGTACGGTGGAAAGAATCAAGTCAAACACAGCTACACCGGCAAAACCTACCTGCAAGGCTGCCGAGCCGAAGTACCCGACGGCGTTGTTGGCTATGTTTTTTACAAGGTTACTAAGCGTGCCTAATTTTTCCTGATCATTAGAAAACTTATAAGTAAAATCATAACAGGTCTGCACAGCTGCAAGGGCAAGCCCCAAATGCTGTGTTCCGCTTCCCAATGTCTCGGCCAGTGCTCCTTCATATTGTCCTCCCAATGTAATAGCCGTTACTGCTGTGCCGGTATTGCCTATTACACTGTTAATGGTCTCAAATCCTGCCTCAAATGCTGCTGTACCTGGCCGTCCGTTATTTGCCAGTTCCTTAAGAACTTCAAATGATTTTCCGGTATTCAAAAGGCTCGCAGATGCATACACATCGGTAATATATGCTTTGCGAGTGTTTTCATTTTTAACTTGGAAAACTCCGTATGTAGATAAGTGTGTGGTGTATATTATAACCTGCTCGTTGGGAACGTCTAACTCGTAATAAACCCCTTCCCACTCCTCTGTGCTTTGGTTATAATACTTTGCGCCGACACACTCACCCTCGGCTCCCGCTTCAACATATTTACCGTCATATGGGATTGTAATGGTTATAACATCTTCAAAATCAACCTTATCTCCCATACTAAAATCATAAGCGGTTAACTTTACACCATTTTTATTATCTTTTTTTTCAGGTAGTTTTCTAGCTTCAAGAGTCTTCTGCTCAGCTAAACCATATTCACCAAAATCGATAGTCACTCCATAGGCTGAGGCTGAATGTAATTCTTCAGAAACCTTAATACTTTTAGGCTTTGACCGGTAATCCCGCTCGCTAAAGGAAAAGATCTCTAAATCTCCCAAAACCCCTTCGATATTGCGTGATTCTCTTTTGATTCCGGACAAAACAGCAATCACCAGCGCCAAAATAAGAACTACAGAAATAGCAATAATCCCCAGCTTCTTTGGCGGAAGTCTGCCTTTATTTACCTTAGAAGTTGTGCAGTCCATTGTTTCGTGTGCTACTTTCATTTCCGGAGCTTGAGGCTCCTGCACATTTCCCCCACAAGCCGAGCAAAACTTTTCTCCCAAGCTGAGTTCTCTGCCGCAGTTTTTACAAAATTTACTCATATTTATTCCCTCTTTCATAAGTAGAAATTAAAGCAGCAAATAAATTCAGGCTCCGGGTTCAATTTCAACAATAATAGGAATTATCATTGGTCTTCTCATTGTTCTTCGATACAAGAAATTACTTAATTCATCCTTGATTGTATTTTTTATTCCTGAATAGCTTCCGTTCTTTTTAACTACGCTCTTTAAAATAGCCTCTTTTGCCATATTCCTTACTTCATCAATGAGCTCCTCTGATTCTTTCATATAGACAAAACCTCTGGACATAACCTCAACACTTGCTAATAGATTTCCCTTGCTATCCATAGTTGCGATCACCATCATTAGTCCGTCTTCAGAAAGAATTTTCCTGTCTCTTAAAACAACATCGCCCACATCACCGACACCCAAACCATCAACAAGAATTCCGCCCGATTGAACACTGCCATTAAGGTTGGCTGTTCTTCCCGACAATTCTAAAACCTTACCGTTTTCCATGATAAAGATATTTTTCTCATCCATACCAAGTGACATGGCAAGCTTTGCATGCTTCTTAAGCATCCTGTATTCTCCATGGCCGGGCATAAAGTATTTCGGTTTTATTAAGCTCAGCATCAGCTTAAGCTCCTCCTGTTTGCCGTGGCCCGATACATGAGTCTCAGCAAGCGTATCATAAATAACGTCCGCACCTTGCTTAAAGAGATCGTCTATAACCTTATATACCAACTTCTCATTGCCGGGTATAGGATTTGCCGAAATAATAACTAAGTCTCCATCGGTTATTACAACCTTTTTATGAGTAGACGCAGATATGCGCGCCAAAGCAGACATCGGCTCGCCCTGGCTTCCCGTAGTAATAATAACAACCTGCTCCGGATTGAGATTTTTGATTCTGTCTATATCAATCATGGTATCTGCCGGAATCGATAAGTATCCGAGTCTTGCAGCTGTATTTACAACATTCAGCATGCTTCTTCCCACCAATGCAACTTTTCTTCCATACTTAACCGCCGAATTTATTATCTGCTGAACACGATGGATATTTGAGGCGAAGCTTGCCACAATAATTCTTCCTTTAGCACCTCTGAAAATATTATCAAAGGTATCTCCCACTGTTTTTTCCGACATAGTGTACCCGGGTCTTTCCACATTTGTACTGTCTGAAATAAGCAGCAGAACTCCTTTTTTACCTAACTCGGCAATACGGGGCAAATCAATTGGGTCACCTTCAATCGGTGTTTGATCGATTTTAAAATCACCTGTATGGAATACCATCCCAACAGGAGTATCAATGGCCATCGCTACAGAGTCAGCAATACTATGGTTGGTATGAATAAACTCAATTTTAAAAGGTCCTAATTGTATGGTTTGGCCGGCTTTCACCTTGCGAAGATCCACAGATTCATTTAATTCATGCTCTGCAAGTTTGTTTTCGATTAGTCCGATAGTCAACTCAGTCCCGTATACCGGAACATTTAATCTTTTCAATACATATGGAATTGCCCCTATATGATCCTCATGTCCGTGAGTAACCAGAATTGCATGAACTTTATCAATATTTTTTTCCAAATAAGCAACATCCGGAATAACAAGATCTATGCCAAGCATTTCATCTTCAGGAAATGCAAGTCCGCAATCCACAATGATGATATTTTCTCCGTATTCAAACACTGTCATGTTCTTTCCGATTTCTTCCATTCCCCCCAGGGGAATAACCTTTAGTTTATTCTTTTTCTTTGTCGCCACATTCAACCTCCGAAGTCTATACTTTCGATTATTTTTATTTCTGCGCTCAAATAAATTGTCCTAAAATATTGCTTCGCTCATTTTTTCCAAACATAAATCGGAAACAAATCCTTGGTGAAACCCGCCAAACCGTCTCACAAAAGAACTAAAGAGAATTTGCGAATATTTTATGGAGACTAACCTAAGCCAAAAACAGAATCTAATTAAAAGAGCTATCCGCCCTAACCATTCAACTTTACCTATAATAATTAACTGGATTCGAGTATAATAATCATAACACCTATTTATTTATACCATATATTGTATTATTTCACCAGCAGCAATTTTGGAGTAATATTTATGGAACTTAGTTTACCCAAAAATATAGTCAATATTATTTCAATCATCAATAATAGCGGTTTTCACGCTCATGTAGTAGGTGGTTGCGTTCGTGATATCCTCATAAAAAAGGTTCCAACCGATTGGGATATTACCACCAACGCGAGCCCCGAGGTTATAAAAGGCTTGTTTTCGAAAACCATTGATACCGGAATCAAGCATGGCACAGTTACAGTTTTGCAGGATGGCATACCCGTAGAAGTAACTACCTGGCGCAAAGAAACCGGCTATAGTGATCATCGGCGTCCTGACTACATTTGCTTAGCAAATTCTTTATCGGAGGATCTTGCTCGCAGAGATTTCACCATGAACGCAATAGCTTATCATCCAAAAGAAGGCATTTTCGACCCATTCTGTGGCCTTTCGGATATAACCGCCGGAATTATCCGGTGTGTAGGAAAACCCTTTGAACGATTTTCCGAGGATGCCTTAAGAATGCTCCGTGCAATCCGCTTTTCAGCACAATTAAATTTTGATATTGAGAAAACTACCTTTGCTGCTATCAATGATATATCAAAAGACCTTAATCATATAAGCAAGGAAAGAATACAGGCCGAAATAAATAAAATCCTTGAATCCATAGCTCCCCAAAAGCTTTCTTTACTATGGGATTCAGGACTCAGCAAAGTAGTATTTCCAGAAATAGAAGTTCTTCCAAACAGTTGGCGTGATATAATTAAGCTATTTATAGGCTCAAAACATCAGAAAATAATCCTCTTATCATTATTATTCTATCTCTCATGCAAATCTGATCCTTTATCTTGTGCTGAAAGTTATTTGACCGGCAATAAATATGATAATAAGACACACCGCGGTATATCGTATCATCTTAAATGTCTTAACGGTATTGGGCCGTTATCCCATAGAAATATAAGGAAAGCAGCCTTTGAATTCGGGACAGATGTAACTTTTAACACAATTAAAGCATTACACCTAATCAAATCCATAAACGGAGATAAATCTGTTTTACCTGAAAATATAAACAGGGACATTATACCTGTTATCCCAGCCATATCCGGCGGTGACCTCAAAAATATGGGGCTTAACGGAAGAGAAATAAAAGATATGCTTGATACTATCCGGCTCTGTCTATATGAAAATCCGGACTTAAACAGCATGGATACCCTAATCCGCTTAGTTAATAATATACCAGCTTTTAATCATCCCATTATTGAATAATTCATAAAGGCAAGCTACACAAGAAAAGGAGCTGTTCGTTGACAGCTCCTGATATCTTAGTGTACTTGTGTATTATGCCTTACCTGCGCATCCGAGAACATTAATAAGCTTATTGGTAACGAGCTTCTTAATTTCTGAACGAGCTGGGCCTAAATATTTTCTGGGGTCAAATTCACCGGGACTTTCAACAAATATCTTGCGAATTGCAGCTGTCATAGCAAGACGAAGATCTGAGTCTATGTTGATTTTACAAACTGCCATAGACGCAGCCTTTCTCAGCATTTCTTCAGGAACACCTTTTGCGCCGGGCATTTTCCCACCAAATTGATTTATCATGTCAACATACTCCGGAATTACCGAGGATGCGCCATGAAGAACAATTGGGAAACCTGGTAGCCTTTTTCCTACTTCTTCAAGAATATCAAAGCGTAGGTGTGCTTCACCTGTGAATTTGAATGCACCGTGGCTGGTTCCGATAGCAATAGCAAGAGAATCAACTCCGGTACGAGTTACAAATTCTTCAACCTCTTCAGGTCTGGTGTATGAAGAGTCTTCAGCTGATACTTTAACATCATCCTCAACACCTGCAAGACGTCCAAGCTCACCTTCAACGGTTACGCCATGTGCATGAGCATATTCAACTACCTTTTTGGTGAGAGCAATATTTTCCTCAAATGAATGGTGCGAGCCATCTATCATAACAGAGGTAAAACCGCCGTCTATACAAGACTTACAAAGCTCAAAGGTATCACCATGATCGAGATGGACAGCAATTGGGAGGTTGGTCTCAATAATAGCAGCCTCAATCAATTTCATAAGATAAGTATGATTAGCATACTTTCTTGCTCCGGAAGAAACCTGGAGAATCAGAGGAGCATTAGCTTCCTTAGCTGCTTCAGTAATTCCCTGAACGATTTCCATGTTGTTTACATTGAAGGCTCCGATTGCATATCCGCCTTCATACGCCTTCTTGAACATATCAACAGTATTTACAAGTGGCATAAAATTCAACTCCTTTTGTATTAAGTTTTGTGAAAAAAAATCACATCGAACCAGTATATATTGTAACAGAATCAAGCTATAAAGCAAGAAAAAGCTCAAAAGTATGATATTTTTACCTCTATATCAGAATATCCGCATCCAAGACTTCTTCAGTAATATAATTGTCCCTTTCGGTAAATATAACTCTTACTGATGAAATATTTTTATCATATGGTACAAAATAAATAATACCCTTAGACCGAATATCAATTCTTATCCTGTCAAATATATCTGTCTGCAATATACCGACAATTTCAATCACATACTCAACAGGGTTATGATTATTCTTGCCCTTTACGATAATAGGAAGTCCTCCGGTATTTTCGGGAGAATACACGGTTACGTTTGCACTACCGGGCTCTAACGGATTTAGTGTCGGGTATAAAATATCTCTTTCAAACATCGCTTTTTTCATAATTACACCTCTCGTACCTAGGTAAAATTTTCATTGCTTTCCTTTATAGTTTACAATAACCGTGACGATGTGACAAGATTTTTCAGATTTTATAAAATGTCATCTCCTTGATTTGTAATCTCAGTCAAAAGCTTGTTATATAAAATCCTCACTTTTTCTTTAAGTTCTTCTATGCTACCGTTATTCTCAATTACCTCATGAGCCAGCTTAATATATTCTTCTTGTGTAAGCTGAGATTTTATACGATCTTCAGCATCATCGCGAGAGATCCCTCCCCTTGCAATCACGCGATTTAATCTGATAGCATCATTGCCGATTACAACCCATACGCTGTCAACAATATCCAAAAACCCTTCCTTGACAGGAATAGGAACGTCTAGAACAACCGTTCCGCTATAACCATATTCCCTCATGGTTTGAAGCTTCAGTTTTATTACAGCTATAACTTCCCCGTGAATTATTTTTTCAAGAAGACGTTTCTTTTCTCCCGAATTAAATACAATACGGGCTAATTCTTTTCTATTTATAGTTTTATCTCTATTAAGGATGCCCTTACCAAAACACTTTATAATTTTTCTCCAGGCCGGCATACCAGGCTCTGCAACCTGCTTGGAAATTAAATCGGCATCAATAACGATAGCTCCCAATTCTTCCAAAATTGCTGAAACGGAAGATTTCCCCGCCCCTATTCCGCCTGTTACACCTATTATCCTCATTTTGTCTTCCCCGTTTCAAATTTTATTTTGCTTCAAACCAGGTTGAACCGGTAGATACGTCTGCCACAAGAGGAGCTGACAATTCTGCAGCCGACTCCATATTAGTTTTAACGATCTCTTTCACTTGCTCAAGCTCATCAATGGCTGTTTCTACAATAAGCTCGTCGTGTACTTGAAGTATTAATCTGGATTTAAGATTTTTCTTCTTTAATTCACGCCATACCTTCACCATAGCGATTTTAATTATGTCAGCGGCGCTGCCTTGTATGGGAGTATTCATGGCGACTCTTTTCCCAAATTCTCTAACCTGATAATTTGGAGATTTCAGCTCAGGTACGTGCCTAACTCTATGAAACATGGTCTCAACATAACCCTTCTCCTTACCGAAGTTCACAGTATCCTCCATATAATCCCTTATTTTTGGGTAGGTTGAAAGATAATTATCAATATATCTTGCTGCTTCCTTTCTGCTGACGCCAATATCCTTTGCCAGAGAAAAGTCCCCAATACCGTATATGATACCGAAGTTAACCGCCTTAGCGCTTCTCCTCATATCAGATGTAACCTGATCTATTGGTATATTAAAAACTTGGGATGCAGTCAGTGTATGAATGTCTATTCCATCCTTAAAAGCATTTTGAAGCACCTCATCCCCGGTAATATGGGCCAGAACTCTCAGCTCTATCTGAGAATAGTCGGCATCTACAAAAACATAACCATCTTCAGGAATAAACGCCTGCCTGATTTCTCTTCCCAATTCGGTACGTATTGGGATATTCTGCAGATTAGGTTCAGTGCTTGAAATTCTTCCCGTGGCAGTGACAGTCTGATTAAAGCTTGAATGTATCCTCCCCGTTTCCGGACTTATAACCTTAACCAGTCCCTCCGCATAAGTAGACTTCAGTTTTGTTAATTGCCGATATTCCAATATATAGGGAATTATTTCATGACTTTCAATAATCTCATTTAAGGAATCTGCATCTGTAGAGTAGCCTGTCTTTGTCTTTTTCACGGTCTTTAAGCCCATCTTATCAAATAGTATTACCCCTAACTGCTTGGGAGAATTAATATTGAACTCCTCGCAAGCAAGCATATAAATTGTTTGCTCAAGTGATTTAATGCGGTAATCCAGACGTTCTCCATATTCTTCAAGATATTTTCTGTCTACTTTGAATCCATAGTACTCCATGCTTCCCAAAACAAATGAAAGCGGTATTTCTACATCATAGAACAAAACATTCTGTTTGTTTTCGTTAATAATTGAATTTTGTCTTTCATAAATAATGCCAAAAGTTGAAATAGCTTTCCCAAATTCTTCTATAGTATTTATTTCACCCAGTTCCAACTCAATTTGATTTCCTTTTCCTTTGCTTTCTTTTGGCATTTCCAACTCAACGCCAAGGTATTTCTTAGCTAAACCGTGGGTTGAGTAGCTTCCGGCCAAAGCGTCTATAAGGTATTCAGCTACCTTTAAATCAAAAAGCTGACACCGTATTTCTATATTTTGATATAAGCACCATGTATATAACTCCTTTATATTATAGCTTACCAATGTTATGTCTTTGTTCTCAAATATAGTTTTAAGGGCTTTGGATAAGCTTCCTTCATCAATTGTTTTTGTTGAGGCAAAGTAATACTTGTCCCGGGCGCCTATGCCTATTAATCCCAGCATTCCCCCAATTTGTTCTGTTTTTTTGAAAATCGCCATCAGTGCCAGAACAGGCTCATGTGATAATTCATTCAAAACCTCCTCAAAAGGCTGAAGTCCATCAACTTGTACATAGCATACAGTATCCTGTATAATCTGCTCTTTAAGGAAATTATCTTGATTAAGCCCCATCTTCTTTATAAAATTGTTGAACTCTAAATCCTTAAATAGTGCAAGAAGCTCTTTCCTGTTAAATTCCTTTCGCTTAAACACGGAAACATCCGAAAAGCCCTCTTTTTCTCTGACAATTGTACCCAGATCCCTGCTAAGATAGGCTAAATCCCTGCACTGCTCCAAATTTTCCTTAAGCTTTGATTTTGTTATTTTAGAAAGGTTCTCATATAGCTTATCTATGGAGTCAAACTCCTTAATAAGCTCAATAGCAGTTTTTTCCCCAACTCCTTTTACCCCGGGAATATTGTCGGAGGAGTCTCCCATAAGAGCCTTAACCTCAATTAAATCTGCCGGTGATACACCGTATTTATCGGCTATTTCTGCCGGGGTATATCTATTTGTTGTGGTCTGCCCTTTTGAAGTACTGGGAATTATTATTGTTACTTTATCACTTGCCAGCTGAAGTGCGTCTCTGTCACCGGTCAGTATTGATACATCCATCCCTTCTTTTTCGGCAGTTTTTGAATATATCCCTATCAGGTCGTCGGCTTCTAAACCCTCATACTCTGTTACGGCTATATTCATGGCAGCCAAAACCTGCTTGACTATTGGCAATTGAGCGGCAAGCTCATCAGGCATCCCTTTTCGGTTTGCCTTGTAGCCTTCATACATATTGTGGCGAAAAGTTTTACTCTTAAGATCAAAAGCTACTGCCAAATGATCGGGGTTTTCCTCTTCAAGGTATTTATTTAAAATATTAAAAAAACCATAAACTGCGTTTGTAGGTGTACCGTCGGATTTCGTCAGCATTCTTGGTCCCTTTATGGCAAAAAACGCTCTATTCAAAATACTGTTTCCGTCAACTATCATTAATTTATTGCTCATTTTTCTTTATTCCTCCTGAGGGTTCGATTCAACTTGTACATGATTATTCTCTTATTGTATAATAATGAAGTGTTTTAATCCAATAATGATTGAAAAAGGGATATAATAAATATTGTATTTTTACCTTCGGGAGTTATATATGAAAAAATTCTTTGAAAAGTTTCGTTTAGGCTTCGCTATCGCTATGACTAAGCTTACCGTATTTGGATTGAGATTATTGGGAAGAGGCGGAACAAGCCTGCCCGGGAAAATTGCCCTCAAAATTTGCCCGGATCTATTTCACAAGCTGTCAGATAAATTCAGAATTATTATGGTAACCGGAACAAACGGTAAAACTACTACTTCCCGGATTATCGCAGGCATGCTGGAAAAATCCGGATTACAGTATATTTCAAATAAATCGGGGGCTAATCTAGCAAGTGGTATCGCCACCACATTAATAAGTGCGCTTTCTCTTACGGGTAAGCCTATTGTAAGAACCGCTCTTCTCGAAACAGATGAAGCTGCTTTCAAAACCATAGCTCCAAAGCTAAAGCCTGAAATTGTCATCGTTACGAATTTTTTCAGGGATCAGCTGGATCGTTTTGGTGAACTATATACAACATTAAACAGTGTAAGAGAAGGAATTAAGGGCTCCCCCGACTCCAAACTGATACTCAATGCTGATGATTCTCTTTGCGCTTCCCTTGGGCATAACACTTCAAATCCTGTTATTTATTTTGGTTTAGGTGATAAGGTTTATCCTGAGGAATATTTAAAAGCTAACGCAGACGCAGCTTTCTGTATCAACTGCAAGTCCCGTTATGAATATTTGTCCAGCTCCTTTGGTCACCTTGGGCATTTCAAATGTCCAAATTGCGGGTATGAAAGGCCTAATGCACAGGTTGAGTGCACCCAGGTACTTGAATATGACAATTTAAGCTCTACAATTGAGATTCAAATGCCTGACGAAAAAATCGCCGTTAAGCTTGCCCTTCCCGGGCTTTACAATATATATAACGCCCTCGCAGGCGCAGCTGTAGGCCATTTACTAGAACTTAAGGAGGATGACCTCGTCTATGTTCTTGAAGGCTTCGAATGCGGTTTCGGAAGGATGGAATCCCTTTCGGTCAACGGCCGGGAGCTTAAGATGATATTGGTAAAGAATCCGACCGGTTTTAATCAAGTTCTAAAATATCTGCTCACCCAAAAAGATAAATGTGTTATCGGTTTTGCAATAAATGACAAGCTGGCTGACGGTACCGATATTTCTTGGTTGTGGGACGTGGACTTTGAAATTTTGTCATTTATGCAGAATAAAATCCGCAGATTCTTTGTTTCGGGAATCAGGGCTGAAGATATGGCAGTAAGGTTAAAATATGCGGGAATACCTTCTGATAATATTTTTATAAAGCATGGAGACGCAGAACTTATTGATTCAATGATAGATGCGTCAGAAGAGAATGAGACACTCTATCTTCTTCCAACGTATACCGCTATGCTGGATATCAGAAAGAATCTAAAAAAGCGCTTCAATTTAAAAGAGTTTTGGGAGTAAGAATTATGTATGAATTGAACATATGCCATCTGTATCCGGACCTGTTAAACCTATATGGTGACAGGGGAAATATTATAGCCTTACAACGCCGCTGTGAATGGCGTGATATAGATGTAAAGGTTGATAAAATCTCTATAGGAGATACCTTTAAATTTGAAAATTACGATATCATATTTATCGGCGGTGGACAGGACTATGAGCAAACCATCATTCAGGACGATTTAATGAATGGTAAGCGTCAGGAAATAGTTGAAGCAGTGGAAGCCGGTAAAGTGTTTTTAGGGATATGCGGCGGTTTTCAGTTACTTGGGAAATACTATAAACCCAATAATGGAAAAGAAATTGAGTGTTTAGGGGCAATAAATGTTTGGACTCATGCCGAAGACACCCGCTTGATAGGAAATACAGTTTTTGAAGTCGACTTTCTTAAAAATATGAGTGAAAAATACAATGTGGTAGGCTTTGAAAATCATGCCGGCAAGACCTATTTAGGTGAGGGTGTAATGCCCTTGGGCAAAGTAATTAAAGGTTTCGGTAATAACGGTGAGGACGGCTTTGAAGGAGCTGTATATAAGAATACCTTCTGCACCTATTCCCACGGAAGTCTTCTGCCAAAGAACCCGGCATTAGCCGATCATTTAATAATGCTGGCGCTTATAAATAAATATCCGGATTTTCAAGGACTTTCTCCCTTAGATGATGAATTGGAGAATGTCGCCCATGAATCACTTATAGCGAGATTCACAGAATAGCATCGCATTTTAAGAAAATTGCGTTGCACTTCATGATATCCTTTTCAATTACGGATACATGGTTCGATTCGGCATGCTCTCTTAGAATTGAGGTATTAACAAGCCGGTCCGCATTATACAGACCGGCTCGCCCCCAAATATATCTCTATTAACTGCTATGCCAAGTATCAAGGTTCGCAGAACCCGCCTACAATCTTTGGTTATGCAAGAGAGTGAATGTTTTATTTTGCATGGCAGCAATCAACACCGTAATTACCCTTTTCCTCATTCTTCATACATAGATGTACCGCACTCATCTTAAAAGTTCTTGGCAGTGCCAGAATATTAGGACTAGGCCCAACATATTTTTTTATTGCGTCCTCAAGAGCTTCTTCAAAAGTTGCTCTTGTCTTCAATCCCATAGCTCGTGCATAGCCCGGCTCCTGGCCACCAACAATATAAATGGCCGAGGTATTCATCTCTGCAATATGACCGCAGCTTATCATGGAGAAGGAGTGGAACGGATGAAATCCATTGCCAAAACGGTAATTTCTGATATATTCTTCATTAGTTGCAAACATTTCACCGTACCTGTCCATATCGGCAAGAGTATTCATGTAATCATTCTGGAACATATTAAATACCTCTCGATATCCGGTGAACTTCTCATCGTGGAAATAGCCGTTGCAGATAGATGAGCATATGATTACACAATTTTCCTTCATAATCCTTTTATGGCGTATTACTTGAGCTGATAGGGCCTGCATCATCATGATAGGATTTGTCCCCATACCGTCTGCATAATGAAAGGATTGAGGCATACCAAATACCATAACATCATATTTCTTTTCTGCCCAATGAACATAGGTACGCTTATCGGCAACCTCCCAGGATAAGGGCTGCATTTCTTTTGCATATCCGCTGAATATAGCAATCTGCCTTGATTTTGTATCTAAAACCGCATCACAACAGAAGAATTTCTTCCCCATTTTCTCTTCCATATGCATACTTATCTCATCAAATTTTGTTCGCATCAATGAATTGGTGCTTACAGGAGTAAAGTCTCCGCGATGCATTACCTCCGGCACATGGTGAGATGCTATTGATCTCCAGTGAGTAATCCCAGTAGCGCTGTGCTTATAGCCCCCCGAATAACCTCCGTAAGGATTTCCCTGAGTATGACCAATTAAAATTGCCACATCCGAATCATAAACATATTTGTTCATGAGCACAGGGTCACCGCGCTTTGTTGTACCCAAATCGATAAGGTGCTCATAGTCCTCACTGTCGTGGTTAAGAATCTGCTTGGTGTACCAGAATTGGTTGAATATATCTTCACCAAGTATATTTAAAATTTCTTGTTTTGTATTCTTACTGTGTAATCCGTTTGAACAGATTAGAAGAATATCTTTTTTCTCAACACCACCTTTATATAGTTCGTCAAGAATTATGGGAATTGCTGTTTTCCGATGAGATGTTGGCTGTTCCCCGCCCTTTACTCTGTCGGGAAATATAATGGTTACTTTCGAGCCTTTTTTGGCAAGCTTCGACAATGGCTCCATACCAATGGGATTTAAAATAGATTCTTTGGTAGCCGTATAAACATCCTCTAGATAAGGAGGATCCGGTACTGTTTCTCCCGGAATAAATACATCGGTATAATCCGGTAAATTAGCATCCATGGTGCCATGACCGTATTCAAAAGACAATTTCACATCAAATACTTCCTTTCTGTATTGCTTAATATGAAGTATCAAGTTTCCCGGATTCTGAAAGCAACCTTAGTTTGTAACAGCGTACGGAAGCTTTATTTATTTATATACTTTCTAATAATTTCCAAATATTCATTTGGATAATACCCTATTTCACCGTTAAATCTGGTCAAAGCTATAAGTCCACCGTTAATTTCAGGAATCGATGCAAGCATTTGAGCATTATCGGATTTTAATCCGCCGCCATAGACAACAGGAGCACCGTTTGTAACTTCCTTAACAAAACGTCCTACCATCTGTATATAATCTCTATCAGGCGGTGTTTTACCCGGACCTATTGCCCATACAGGCTCGTATGCTATTACTACGCTGCTTTCGTCTACTCCGTCAAGACCTATTTCCAACTGCTTTCTTAAAATATTCTGCCAATCCTTCTGTTCATCAGTTGTTTCACCTATGCAGTAAAGGACCTTAAGCCCTGCATCTATCGCACATTTTATTTCCTTATTAAGCAAACGATTTATCGCATCAGTACTACCTGCACCGGCTTCAGCCATAATACCGAGCTTATCTTGACGCTCCTCACAATGCCCTATTATTGTTCCGACACAGCCTATAGCTTTTGCTGCATTTGCAGTTCTGTTTGTTGTAAATGCGCCGAAATTGCCGCCTATAGCCGTATCTTCACGAAATACACCTTGGCAGCCAATCCTTACCGGACTATCTTTACTTAATGCGTTAACCGCACCGATTAAGTGGGCTTCAGGAAAAAACATAACAAATTCGACTTCGTCTTTGTCGTACTCTTTTAGCTGATCCTGTGTATTTTTAATAATATAGCTTCCCCATTCTTTAATAGGTGCTATACTGTTAACCCCTCCCATTTTTTTAGGAATATCGAAGCGTTTTAGATTAAGAAAAATAGATTTCAATTTACTGCCTCCTCTAATAGAAACATTGATAGTATGCTGTTTACATTAGGCCTTGCCATCTGACCCTGCAAGGCGGATAATGCTTTTCACATCCTCACGCAACTTTCCCTCAGCAAACTGTGACAACTTCCAGGCATGACCTTGAAAGTCCATATTAAGCCCTTCACGTAAATAATTAATATAATTGTATCGAATTTGGGTACCAAAATTAATCTTTGCTACACCGTAACCGATAGATTCACGAATCATGTCTTCATTCATGCCGGTACAACCATGAAGGACAAACGGAATCTCTGTAAATGTCCTGACTTTTTTGAGAATATCAATACGGATGTCAGGCTCGGCCTTATAAAATCCATGCGCATTTCCGATACCAACAGCCAAGGAATCCGGGCAGCACAATTTTAGGTACTCTCTTACCTGCTCAGGGTCTGCCTGATTATTATGATTCAAATTAATGCCATTAGCATCCAAACGACCGATTTCACCGACCTCAGCTTCGACAGGCACGTTTTTTTCGTGGCAAAATTTAATAACCTGGGACGTATTCTTTGCATTCTCTTCTATACTTAAACTGGAGCCGTCATACATGATAGAGGTAAAACCGATATCTAAGCACTCTTTACAGTGTTCCACAGTATCACCATGGTCTAAATGAATAGCAACAGGTACGTCAACCTTTCCGGCCATCCACTTTGCGGTCTCATAAAACCAATCATGGCCTGAGTATGCACCGGTTGAAAGGTAATGGGCTAAAATCACCGGAGCTTGCGTTTCTTGAGCGGCCATACAAATAGCCCTAATAATATCATAAGTACCGCCTTGAGTATTTATTGCAGCAACTGCATAATGTTGTTCATAGGCTTTTTGAAGCATCTCTTTTGATGAAACTAACATATTATTTTCTCTCCATTATATAATTTATATTTTTACAACTACTTTCATGTAATTTTTATTGTTAGCAATCATATCGAGTATCACTGCTTCTGTATCCTCCATATTCACTACCTTTGTAATGATTTTGTCTACAGGAATCTTCCCTTCTGCAATCAAAGAAACTGCAGTGGGGAATTGTTTGTTGGAATTTCTGGACGGAAGAATATCTAATTCCTTCTGAATACAGCGTACTGTATTAATTGTTACCGGACCTTTTGGCCATCCCACTAGAGCAATACGGCCACCGTGTCGGACATAATCATGCATGACCTCCAAAATAGCCGGCGATCCGGTACACTCAATCATGGCGTGGGGCATATTACCTGTAACTTTGTGAAGATATGCCGCTAAATCACCGGATGTGCTATTAAAAACATAATCAATACCGCACTTCTGTGCTAATTCCAAACGATCATCCACAACGTCAACCAGTATTGGCGTAGCTCCTACGCTTTTAACTCCCAATGCCGCAAGTAAGCCTATTGGACCTGCACCGGTTATAACACAATATTCTCCTGAGCTTACACGGGCACGTGTCATTGCATGCAGGCCAATAGTCAGCGGCTCTATTAATGCGGCCTCAAGGGGTGAAACACCATCTGGAATCTTATATAGCAAACGAATTGGGAAAACTACATAATCAGACATCATACCGCCTGTGTGAACGCCTGCGACACGAATATCCGTGCAGTTATTGTAACGCTCTTCGGCGCAGCTGTGACATTTTAAACAAGGTATATAAGGCTCCAAAGCTACGTAGTCACCGACTTTTAAGTTGCGATCGTTCTCGCCCACTTCTGTAATGATACCTATACCCTCATGTCCAATCCCTTCAATAGGATATCGTACAGTAGGATTCTTGCCTGTATATGCGGTTAAGTCTGAGCCACATATACCGCAATATTCCATTTTAACTTTTGCATAATTCTCAAGGAGTTTTGGTTCTTCAACTTCGCTTAACTCCATATGTGAAGACTTTAACATCCTTAAACTTCTCATACTCCAGCTCCTTCCATAAACACATTCATGCATTAATTAGCACAAAAATAATTTAGCGAGTATTGACTCAGCACATAGTGTGGTTTTTACCACCACTTAATCTTATCTGTAATATAGTTTCGATACTCAATAAACTTAGGGTCAGTAATATTTCTCGGATGAGGCAAATCAATGATAACCTCTTCCTTAATACCTGCGGGTTTATTGCTGAGAATAATAATACGTTCAGCCAAATAAACGGCTTCTTCGATATTGTGTGTAATGAATACAACAGTGCTTCCTAATTCCTTCCAAAGACGAATAACCTCATCCTCCAAATAGAATCTCACCTTTACATCCATCTGCCCGTATGGTTCATCCATGAGTAGCAAATCCGGCTGCATTGCGAAGGAACGTCCAATGATAACGCGCTGTACAATACTTACAGAAAGGTCTTTTGGATAGGCCTTTCGATATGACTGAAGGCCCATTAATTCCAGAATTCTATCTACACGATGAGTAATTTCTTTCTTTGGTAGTCTCTTCACTTTCAGGCCGAATGCAATATTCTCCTCAACCGTTAGCCATGGAAAAGCTGACGGTTCCTGAAACACAAAGGATATGCTGTGCTTCTGAGGATCTGCCGGTTCTCCGTCAATATAAAGATCTCCATTGGTAGGTTCATGAATTCGCGTTAGTACATTAAGGAACGTAGTCTTGCCACACCCGGTAGGCCCGACAACACATAAGAATTCGTTCTTTTTTATAGTAAAATTCAAATTGTCAAGAACCAGCAAGTCACCAAATTTCTTGGTCAAATTCTTGACTAAAACCTTTTCGACTCTATTGTCCACATTTTCAGCCAAATCATTCCCCTCCCTTTTATATAGCCAGATCGGTGTTATCAGAAATTGTTGTACGAATACGAAGAAATTCCTGATTAACCATATCACGCGGTCTGGGTAGGTCAATTGGGTATATTTCCTTGACTTTCGCAGGACAATCGCTAAGTAAAATAATACGATCACCCAGATAGCAGGCTTCTTCTATATTGTTTGTAACAAAAATAACTGTACGTCTCTCAGCCTCCCATATACGCAGTATCTCATTCTGCATCGCATAGCGCGTTTGTGCATCTAACTGGCCAAAAGGCTCATCCATAATAAGAACCTTTGGATTTGCCGTGTAGGCGCGTGCTATTCCGACGCGCTGTTTCATACCGCCTGAAAGCTCATGTGGGTAAGACTTTTCAAAACCGTTAAGCCCTACAAGTTCAATGTAATGCTGAGCAACCTTTCTCCGCTCTTTCTTGTTCACGCCGCGTATTTTTAGAGGAAGTTCCACATTTTCCATGACTGTTTTAAAAGGCATTAATGATAAGCTTTGAAATACCATGCCAAAGTCAGGATGAATACCTGTCTTCTCCGCGCCGTTGTAAATAATACGTCCGCCTGTTTTTTCTTCTACGCCGACAATCATATTAAGGAGAACTGTCTTACCACTACGTCCGGGACCGAGTATAACCAAAAACTCACCGTCATTAAGTGTAAAACTGACATCCTCTACCGCCGTGAAATAGCCTTCGGGACTATAAAAAGTCTTACTAAGATTTTCTACTACTAATCCATTTAGTTGTTCCACGGACTCACCACCTTCTCTAATTTGTTCAATACGTAAGCCAAAATGGCACCAATAATGCCTATACAGATGATTGACACGAACACCAGCGCCATATCACCGGCATTCCAACCCCGGGTTACCAACGCTCCTACACCATGATCCGCCCCCAGCATCTCGGCTGCAAGAACAACAGTCCATGCACTACTGACAGAAGTACGTATTCCTGCAAAAATTGCCGGGAGAGCCGTGGGAACCACAAACTCCATAAGCAGTTGTGTACGATTTGCTCCAAAAACTCGGCCTACATCGATATACTCTTTTTCAACCAATCGTATACCGTCCTCTGTATTAATAACTACTGGAATAAAGCTGCCAATAAATACAATGAGAACCTTCGGAAACTCACCTATTCCAAACCACATAATTATAATGGGAATCCACGCAATGGGCGGAATAGGACGGAAAAGTTCAAAAATGCTGCCAAAGAGCGCCTTGAAAACCCTGTTCCAACCAATTAAGACACCAAATCCGATGCCAAGCGACCATGCAAAAACCAAAGCAATCATTACCCGGCGAAGACTTGCCAGAATATGTCCAATAAGATTGACACTTTTAATTGGGTTTGTAAAAGTTTTGGTGAAACGATTCCAAAGACCAGTTGCATCAGGTAATAACAGAGGCAATTTCCTTTGCACAAAAGCATATGCCATAACAATCAGTAAAAGAGATAGTATGGGTAGAATAAAATATATAATTTTTTTGGTTATTGTTCTTTTTGTAGCATTACTAAACATACGGCTCCCTCCTTAAGATTCCATTTTCCACTTCAGGATCCGTTTTTCAATCAGATTGAGAATCAGAGCCATCAGAGCACCTAAAACAGCAATTGTGACCATACCCGCCACTACCACATCAGCTCTGCCCACATTACGGCCAACTTGTAGCATATATCCTAGGCCAGCCTTAGCAGCCAACATTTCGGCTGCTACCAGTGTGGACCATGCACCACCTAACGCATTACGAACGCCTGTGAATACCATTGGCATAGCAGAAGGGATACCTACCTTTATAAAAGTTTCAAAATCACCTGCACCAAAAGTTTTTGCCACATTAATCAAAGTTCTTTTTGTTAATTTAATTCCTGCATAAGAGTTAATCACGCATGGTACAAAAACCGATAGAAAAATTATCGTAGCTTTTGCCTTTAAATCAATTCCCACAAACACTACAACCACAGGAATCCATGCAATTGGGGGTACAGGACGCAATAGCTCAAAAACAGGACTAACAAATCTGTCTATCGGAGTGAACCATCCCATAAAAAGCCCAAGGGGTATACCTATTAATACGGCAAGCAGAAACCCGCTCATCGATACCTGTAAGCTCGCCAGAATGTTAGCTCCTAACGTATTCCCGTCAGGATTTTTGCTCGAAATTTTTGTTATTAGTGTTGAGAGTACTGCGTCCGGTGCAGGCAAATTCCTGACATTTAATAGCCGAAACTGGACAATCAACTTCCAAACAATCAAAAATATCGCAATACCAATGAAGGATAAGAAAATATACTTAAGTGTATCTTTTCTCCTATTCCTCTTAAATTCTGCTAATCCTTTCTTTAAATCTTTTTCATTCAATGACATAGTCATTTCTCCTTAATAAAGAATCAAGCGGTTGCTTCAAAGATACAAAGCATTTTGCCCTTTTTACAACCGCTGCTGATAATTTGCTAAACATTCAGATGATCACAAAAGCATTTATTTTGATTCTTCGTACAGTTCGTCAATTAAAGAAGTGTCAAGATTTCCCTCTTCAAGAAAGAGTTTATCGTCTCCAACCTTATAGCTCTCGGTGTCTATAAAGAATTTAAGAACACCTAAAATCTGCTCCTGAATCCGGTTGTAGTTGCCGCCATCATGAGCTTTTTCATGAAGTGCATTGTAATTATCTTCAAGGGTATAGTACGGGTCCACAGAAACATACAGACGAGCTACATCCTCAGTAACAGTATTTCCTGCATATTCGCACCAATCCATCATGTACTTAATAGCTTCTTCTTCATTTTCAGTTATCCACTTGGTTGTATCGAAGAATACTTTCAGGAATACCTTCATAGCTTCACGAGTCTCTGCATCCTTTATTGCTTTAGGATTTGCTACAAAATTTGTTTGAAGACCTAAGTCAGCTAACTTACCATTGGAAGCAATAACAAAATCTTTCTTATCTTCCTTAAAGCTAACCTCTCCGCTTACGCAAGTAGCGTCGCCTTCACCGGCTAAGAATGATGCATTAGAAGTAGGCATATCCATCCAGTTAACTACAACATCTTCGATAGTCAAGCCAAAGCCGCTTAAAGTCTTAAGAAGTAAATAGTGTAAAACAGTACCGTAAGTGCTATTGACACTCATTTCCTTCCAAGATTTAGCATCACCGACTATTTCCGGATTAATGCTGTTCTTGCCCTTACCTGCTGCAGCAACAGGAGTATCTTTACGAGCAAACAGATATTGAGTCCCATCATCATGGCCTACAGTGCCTACTAAAACTGCATTATAAGATATCAACCCGGACAAAACTCCACCAACGCCGGTTACACTGAACTCCCATGAATCAATAGCTTCCATAGTTACAGGCCCATTGGTAAAGCCCAATCTTTCAATGTCAAGACCAGCATCTTTAAACCAACCCTTTTCCTGTGCAACATAAACCGGGAACAATGTTATACTACCATCGATTCCGGCAACCTTCAGATTATACTCTTTTTGTGGTGCAGAGGGTGATTCAGTTGTACCAGTTGGTTTAGCGGTTGTTGTTGGTGTACCGGGTGTTTTTGGCGTTCCACATGATACAAATGTAAAAGCCATTACAAACACTAATAGTAACGAAATAAATTTTTTCATATTGTTCCTCCTTATTTTGTCCTTGTTTGCTTTTTTTCCTCTTTTTGCATTACATCAAAACACAGACTGAGTTCCTAAGATGATGCTATAATCAACCTTTTACCTCATCCGCCCCTGACTTAATTTGACACTTTCAGTATAGCATTTGTTCACTCTATGTCAACACAAAATCAAGCAAACGTTTGCCAATTTATCTGTCATATATATGTACTATTATTATATAATTACGCAAATTTCATGCAATGTAAATTGACTTTATATTTTCCTTAGTGATAGTATGTATTTATTGCATTAAAACAACCCCAGGACATAATAATATATACTATTGAGGAGGAACAACCGATGAATGTAATTATTAATGCAAAAATTATCTTGGAAAACGAAGTTCTTGAAAACCACGCTGTTATTTTTGACACAAAAATACAGAATATATTGCCTGTATCACAGATTAATTTAGAATCAAAAGATGTAATCGATGCAAAAGGAATGTATTTAAGCCCCGGCTTCATTGATATCCATAAACATGGTTCATATAACTATGACTTTATGGACGCTAACAATAACGAAGCCTTAAAATTATTGGCCCGTTTACCTGAAACCGGTGTAACATCACTTTACCCTACCACTATGTCCATGAGCTTTGACGCTATACGAAAGGCTATTGACTCAATTCGTGAATTGATGAATACACAATACGTAGGTACACAGGTATTGGGTTGTCACATGGAAGGTCCCTTTCTTTCCCCTGATTGGGGTGGTGCCCAACCTCGGGAATTCTTAGTACCGGCAGATTATTCATTGGTTTCCGGGTTTGAGGATACCATAAAAATTGTAACCATCGCACCTGAAGAGCCCGGAAATATGGATTTTATTTCGCAGTGCGTAAAGTCAGGTATCCGCGTTTCAATTGGCCACACACTGGCTCATTATGAACAAGCAATGGCATCATTTGCGTTGGGTGCATCCTCTATCACCCATACTTTCTGTGCTATGCATCAGTTACAGCACCGCGAACCCGGTGTGGTTGCTGCCGCAAGCGAATCTCCCAATGTTTTCTGCGAACTGATTGTTGATAATCTCCATATTCATCCTGCCACACAACGTGTCCTGCTAAAGCTTAAGGGTATAAATCAAATGATTCTTGTAACAGATTCAATGCGATTTGCAGGTATGGGGTATGGTGTTTCAACTCTTGCAGGTCAGCGTGTAACAATCAATGAAAAAGGCGCCCATTTAGATAACGGTTTCTTTGCTGGAAGTGTACTTTCACTCAACGATGCTGTGATCAATTTTAAGCGCAATAATAATCTTTCTATGTGGGATGCTATAAAACCGATAACTCGTAATCCTGCAATTCTTATGGGTATTTACGGACGTAAAGGAACCCTTTTGGTAGGTTCAGATGCAGATTTTGTCTTAATTGACGAAAATATCAATATCCAAAAAACTATTATCGCGGGTAAAACAGTATTTGGATGAATGAAATGTCAATAATAAAGATAGTAAATCTTTCTGTTTTTCATGCAAAAACATGTAATCGTTTGCATGTTTTATCCTTGACTCGTTTCCAAAGATGTTGTATTGATATAGTATAATCATTAATAAAAAATTGCCTTCAATACGATTTTGCATGCAACATCTTTTGAAAGCTACTCTTATTGAAACAATATGAGGAGGTAAGGGTTTTGAAGCAATTTTCACTCACTTTTGATTTCGGATCAGGGAGTGTTAAGTCTGCACTAATAGATAATAACCACCGAATACTAACATCTTGTAATAAACCATATATGACCTATTTCCCGAAATTGAATTGGGCTGTCCAGGATCCTGAAAGCATATGGGCAACTATGCAAGAAGCTACACATGAGATTATTTACGCTTCCGGAATTCTGCCTTCTCAAATAAAAGGAATAGCTATTTCCCATACGGGTTCATCCATTATTTTCGTAGATAATAAAGGAAATGCACTTACCGAATGTGTTATGTGGATGGATGGAAGAGCAGTGATTCAAGCTAATCGATTAAACGAAAAAATCGGTAAAATACTTTATTCGGGAAAAAATGTCATTGCCAAGCTGCTTTGGTTTGTTGAGAAACAACCTGACCTAATTTCTTCTGCCTATAAGCTATTGGATTTACAGGGATACCTCTTATATCACATGACAGGCCAAATGGTGTATGAATTTACAAGTGCTCGTACCACACGCTTATTTGATGTTCAAAATGGATGTTGGGATGAGTCCAAGTTTGATATATCGGATTTCCCCCGCAGACTAGTTCCCGAAAGGGTTGTCAGGTCAGATGAAATGGTTGGGCGCCTTACTTCTAAAGCTGCTCGACTTTTGGGAGTGGCTGAGGGAACACCTGTGTTCGGAGGATGTAATGATCATGCAACGGCAATATTAGGCGCAGCTTGTGTGCAACCCGGCGATGCTCACATCTATATCGGAACTTCTGCATGGCTGGCTGTTACGGCCGACAAATATCAAGATGTAGACACCATTCGCCCCTCACCCATACCGGGTCAGTGGTACCATTACCTCGAAACCGATTCCGGGGGAGCTTGCATCGATTATTTAATTAGAACATACTACCAAAAAGAAATATCTGAAAATTTGGATGTATATTCTCTGGTCGGAGAGGAAAGCAACGATGTTTCTTCATATGCAAACGTTTTGTTTCTGCCGTTTTTAACCGGTGCCTCAGCACCCATTAATGATGTACGAGTCCGCGCCTCGCTCCTTAACATAGAATCAGCCACCTCTAGGGGTCAGATTGCCCGCGCAGTACTGGATGGAATTGGTTTTAATCTATTGTGGCTAAAAGAATTTTATTCCTCCAAGCATGGCTGGGAGATCAATTCATTGCGTGGTATCGGCGGAGGCATGATGTTGCCTGAGAGTGTGCAGACAATTGCTAATATTATAGGTGATCCCATTACAACTATGCGCGATCCACGCTTCGCAGGCTTAGCATTTTGTATTGAAATAGGTCTTAATGAGCATCCTAAAGGATATGAAACTTTAAAAACTTCATCAGCTTTTGACAGGACATTCTATCCCCAAGATGAATTTAGAGATCGTTATGACAGGCTATATCCAATTTATAAATCCGCATTCCATGCGTTAAGCAAAATATATAATAAATTGAACAATGAGAAGGGAGAATAAAAAATGTTAAATCAATCATATCTTAACGGTTACGATGCTGCTGCCATTCATCAGCGTGCCGTAAATGTTATTGAAAATGGAAAACGTCTAAGTCAGGATGCTCTGGCACGCTATAAAAAGCACTTTGACGAAAAGTGTGCCACATCCAAGAGTTCCATTAATGAGGCTAAGAATTATATACCCGGTGGCGTACAGCATAATTTGGCTCTGAACCACCCATTTCCGCTAAATATTGTTAAAGCCGAAGGCGCATACCTTTATGACATCGACGGCAATCGTTACATCGACTTACTTAACGGTGGTGGCGTTACTATTCTCGGCAACAACTACCCCGCAATACGTGATGCTGTCATTGAAACTATCAACACAACCGGTTATCTGACAGGACTCTACCATGAATACGAGAGAAAACTTGCAGAGAAAATCTGTAGCTATTATCCCTCTTGTGACAAGTTCCGTATGTTAGGCAGCGGTACTGAAGCCGTAATGGTTGCCATTCGCCTTGCTCGTGCATTTACCGGCAAGGATCAAATTGTCAAACTTAAGGGCTGTTACAACGGTTGGAGTGATCATGTTGTTTACGACGTGCGCACTGTAAATACCGGTACCTCCTTTGCTGTGGGTGTTCCTGACGATACCCTCAAAAATACTTCTGCTGTTATGATTAATGATCTTGAGGCTTTGGAACAGCGTTTCATTGAGAATGAAGCCAAGGGTGGCACTGCTGCGTTTTTAATTGAGCCAATTGGTCAGGACTCAGGCGGTGTACCCGTTCAGTTGGGTTATCATAAAAAAGTTCGTGAGCTTTGCGATAAGTATGGTGTATTACTAATCATGGATGAGGTAGTTACCGGTTTTCGTCTTGGCATGGGTGGGGCTCAAACTACTTTTGACGTCAAGGCTGATATCACTGTTTTCGGAAAAATTATAGGTGGCGGTTTTCCGTCTGCAGGAGGTGTCGGTGCAAGAGATGAAATCATGAACCTCGTTACATCCGGGGTATCGCACACCGCAGGCAAAACCATCATGTTAGGTGGTACACTCAGTGCAAATCCTGTTAGCTGCGCAGCCGGATACACTGCTATATGCGAATTGGAACGTACAAATGCCCATGAAAAACTGGAAGTAGCAACAGAAAAATTTGCACGCGACCTTACAGACCTTACCAATAAATATGAAATTCCCGCAATAATTACGCATCAAGCATCTATAATGCAAATTGACGTAACAGGCTTTAAGCATATTGCAACCTTTGAAAATTACAGTAAGGAAGAGATTGCTGCAAAACGAGCTGAAGCTCAAAAACGCATGAATGAATTTGCAATGGCACTGGCTTCTGAAGGTGTAATTGTAGCAGCCGGAAATAAGACTTTCCTGAACCTCCAAACCATCGACGTTTTGGATGATACTCTAAAAGCTTATGAACGTGTATTTAAGGAATTCGAATAATACCGGATTACTAGATACTAAACCACGAAAAAACCAGAATAATGGCTTAAGCGCTTTAAATACCTGTCATCGCGCTAAACTCGTATTAATAAGAGGCATGCGCCTTTTGGAGCATGCCTCATTTTTCATTTATCTTTACTTTATTTATTTGGATTTCTTACCCAAGGATTTTTTGGAGGTTTACTGCAGCTTTCGCGCTCAGCAATATAAAAGGGAAGGGATATCTTTAGTGGTAATGTGTGGCCACCATTGATACGATCTATCAAAGTTTTTGTGGCCAACTGCCCCATCTCCTCTACGGGAATATGCACTGATGTAAGTTTGGTAGCCATGTATTGAGCCATATCGATATCATCGATTCCCATAATGGACATATCCTGCGGTATTCGGATTCCCATTTCACGCATAGCCCGCATAGCACCTATTGCTGTTAGGTCATTTGCTGCAAGAATAGCCGTTACTCCATGTGCACGCTCTAACAATGTCATCGCACCACGATAACCATTTTCTGATGACAACGGAACATTGACAACATATGATTGCTCCAACTCAATACCATGTTTTTGTAGAGCCATTTGATAGCCTTCAAACCGGTTCTCATTATTTGTTTCTCCTATGTATGCTATTTTTCCATGGCCAAGGCCTACTAGGTAATCTACCGCAGCCTCTACCACCTCTCTGCCGTCGCAGATAATCTGATCATACTTAGCAGAAGCCGGGTTCAGGCCGGTATAACTGACAAAACGGAAGTACTGCTTGAGATATTTCAAAAGTGCCTTGTCACAGCGACCTAAAACCACTACACCCCGAATATTCATGTCAATGATGTTATGTATAGTATTAGTACGCTTCATATCAATTTCAGTCAGGGAATATTGAACATTATAGTTCTCTTTAAATGCAGCAGCTTCTACACTACATGCCAGCTTGGAAAAGAAAGGGTCATTAATAGACTCCGGTGTTCGTGCAAAAAGGCAAGCTATCGGATAAGGTCCCTCTGCTTTTTCTGTTTTACTGTTTCGCCTTAGATTCTGGGCGTTTTCATTCGGTACAAATCCTACCCGGCTTACAATCTCCCATATTCGATTTTGAATCTCAGGGCGGGCTACATGGGAGCCTTTTTTATTAATAACACGTGATACTGTAGAAACAGAAACGCCCGCCTCTTTTGCAATCTCTTTTAGGGTCAATCTAAATCTTCCTATTCTATTTAATTTTCGGTTTGACATATGCAATCGTTATACTAATGTTTAAGCTGTTATAACAGCCTAAACAGCAACCGTTGCATACTATTCTAACGCAAACATAGACAATTTGCAACAAAATTTGCACAAATTATATTTCTTGTAAGGAGGTTCTTAATATGCCTTTAGTACCACTTAGACCACTATTGGAAACCAGTTATAAATATGGTTTCGCCCATGGAGCATTTAATGTAAATACTGTCGCTCAGGCTGATGCCGTCATTGAAATCCATGAAACATTCAGGTCCGCTGCTATCCTACAGGGTGCGGATTTAGCCAACGCTTTTATGGGTGGACGTGCTGATTTTTTAAAGGGCACCGTTGAAGACAAACGGATTGGTGCCAAACGCATTATAGATGCTGTACATTCGGTAAGCGAGAATTCCTCAATTCCTGTTGTTATGCATCTGGATCACGGAAAAGATTTTGAATCCATAAAAGCAGCTATAGAAAGTGGATATACATCTGTCATGGTAGATGGATCAAGTCTGAATTTTGAAGAAAATATCGAGCTTACTCGTGAAATCGTTAAATATGCGCATGCACGAGGAGTTACAGTCGAGGGTGAGTTAGGCGTCTTGGCCGGTGTAGAGGACGACGTATTCTCAGAACAATCTACCTATACAAATCCCATGAAGGTTTGTGAATTCTTCCGAAAAACCGGTGTAGATTGTCTTGCCATTTCATACGGGACCAAGCATGGGGCCGTCAAAGGAAAAAATGTTAAACTACGAAAAGAAATAGCTATTGCTTCTATGGAGAACTTAAAACATGAGGGCATCTTTGGTGTACTGGTTTCACACGGCTCATCCACGGTACCGCAATATATGGTAGAAGAAATTAACTCTTTAGGCGGACAAATCAGTAATGCACACGGAGTACCCATCTCTGAATTAAAACAGGTTATCCCTTGCGGAATAGGTAAGATTAATGTGGATACCGACATTCGTTTATCAGTCACACGTTATATACGCGAGCTTTTTATTAAGAACCCTTCCCTTCAAAAAAGCAAGACAATAGGCGACGTATGGAAACTTATGGATTCAAAAGCAGACCAATTCGACCCTCGAGTATATTTACCACCTGTGATGGAGTCCTTAATCGTCCGCACAGAAATCACTGATATTGATTTATTGAAACTGATCGACTGCATTAAACGTGGTGTACACGAGGTAGTGGGCACTTTAATTGTTGAGTTTGGGTCTGCAGGTTATGCACCGAAAGTAGAGCCCGTGACGCTGGAAGAAATGGCTGATCGTTATCACAAGGCAGGTATTTAGAAAGGATGGTACGGTACATGAGACAAACACTTCTTACCGCCCCTTTGAAAATCGAATCTCGCGAGGTTCCTTTACCGAAGATAGAACCTAACGGTGTGCTGGCTAAAACTCTTCGAACAGGTATCTGTGGTACTGATGTCCATAGTTATAGCGGTGAAACTATCTTCGGAAAAGTCTTTCCTTTTCATATAGGACATGAAATTTGTGCTGTAGTCGAAGAAGTAGGCTCATCGATAAAGAATTTACAAAAAGGTGATATTGTAGTTATTAATCCCTTTTTCACATGTGGTGAATGCAGTGCATGCTATCTTAGTATGGAAAATAACTGTATGCATAAAACTACCATAGGTTTAAAAGGGTTTGGAGGGTTTTCGGAATACGTATATGTCCCGGCAACAAGTGCATTCAAAATCCAAAGCAGGGACTACAATGCCATGAGTTTTGCAGAGCCACTTTCCACAGTTATTTATGCTTTTGATAAGCTTAGGATTGACCCCACTAAAACAGTTCTAATTAATGGAGTCGGGCCTATCGGCATGATGTTTACTCAATTGATTAAGTCGGCAAATGTTTCTCATCTTGTCGTAACTGATTTCAATAAGGAAAAATTGCGGCTTGCTCGTAAGCTTGGAGTTGATTTGGCCCTCTGTCCAAAAGATGATGAGGATAACACAAAGCTTAAAAAGCTTTCTCAAGAAGGGTTCGATATCATTATCGATTGTACCGGCTCTGCTTCTTCAATGCAGTCTACTGTAGATTGTTTAGCGTTCGGGGGGCAGATTCTACTGTTTGGTATCTGCACAGCTGAAGCCACTATTGAGATCAAGCCATTTCAATTATACAAAAAAGATGCCACAATTTTGTCTTCTTTCGCTCTTAATAAGCAAGCCTTTCGCAAAGCCATTGCATTATTGGAAAACGGCCATATTAATACTAAGATTCTGATTGATGATGTAGTGCCGTTTTCTCAACTCGAAGAAAGTATCAAAAAAATAGCTGCCGGAAAGGCAAACGGAAAAATAATCATAGATACAACCATCTAACTAAATCCCCGATGTAAGTTGAGAAGAGGATTTTCAGTCAAGGCAGGTGTCAAGCCCACACCTGCCATATATTTCCTCTGCCATAGTTTTTGTTATGATTTCATGGCGTAACAAAATAATAATCAAGGAGAATAATATAACAATCAGCCTTTTATAAGCATAAATAATCCTACTATTATAATAAAAATACATAATGCCTTTTTTATCATTTCAATTGAAAGCTTTTTGAACAAACTTAATCCTGTTGTTGTTCCAATAGCGACTCCAATGATCCCTACCAAACTGAATTTTATTACTTCACCTGTTATGTTTCCTATTATAAGATGAATTCCAAAGGTATAGAACGCAGATATCAAAAAATAAAATTGTAGAGTTGCATTATATTCCATTTTATTATCTGTAACAGATAAAAAGTATGCTGCAATGGGTGGCCCTCCTATACCCAACAAGCCTGAAAGCAAACCTCCTAATCCCCCTGCAATTATTCCGTTGATTTTGGTCGGCTTTATATTAATTTTTTCACTGTAAAAAATTATATATACTGCCATTATTATGAGTACTCCACCTAAAATACGGCGCAATAAATTTTCGGTGCTGGACATCAAAGTTACGATTCCTAGCGTACTTGTAATAAATGAAGCAATAAGCGGATAAATCAACAACTTAAAATTGATATGTTTATATAGCTGAACAGAGATATATGCTACCATTACAAAAGCTGTTGTTATTTCAACCATTACAGCAGATTGAAAAGGAATCACCAATGGCCATAATGCCATAGCTAATATAGCATATCCAAATCCGCTCAATGATTGAATAAAGCTACCTAATACTGCTATTACAAATACAAAAATTAAATCCATTTATTTACCCTGAATCTTTCTCAGTTTTAAAAGCGACAGACTATGGAAACACAATCTATAGTAATTGAATTATACAAGTTCAGCGGTTGTAGCATACAGTGCCGCTTAGTTACGATTGCATAATCAAATATTAAATTGTGTATATCAAAACAGTTTTTTCGCCGTCTGACGAGATGCGGGTTCATCCTTCACTAAGCTATAAAAAACTTACAAATTCTTTTAAATCTAAGCCTAAAAGAGGCTTACACCAATCCAAAAATTCATGTGTTACATCATTTCCACGTTCACTGATAAAGTTTCCCGGCATTATTTTCTCGTGAAGCATTACCTCGCTTATCGGAATCAATACTGTCTTTATCCTATATTCTTCTCCCGGAACACGCTCAAAGCCTACCATTACACCGGTGTTGCCTTCATATGCGGCTCTCATAGCTGTTCTTCCGGCCAGTACCGCTTCATCCCTGTCCACCGGGGATTGGAATGCAATGGAAGCACGCCCGCAAATCCCGGGTTTTTCGCTTCTAGCCTTTATACCTAGATGTTTAATAACAAGATTTGAAAGATGAGAGCTTACATCTCCGTAATAAACGGATCTTCCAACCTGAAAAATAGGGGGCACAATGGGCTTTCCCTCTTTATTTTTAAGCCCTTCACTTACAACGACTACAACTCCGCCAAGCTGGTCATATAGCCTTTTTACATCTGCAAGAAAATCTTCTTCATCAAAGGGGCGCTCAGGTAAATAAATAAGGTGAGGAGCATCCCCTTCTTTTTTTCTTGCCAACGCTGAAGCAGCAGTTATCCAGCCCGCATTTCTTCCTAAGGCTTCAATAATACAAACATGAATCGGAAGCGCCTTAACATCCTGTGCAACCTCATTAACTGTCTCAGCGATATAGCGTGCTGCACTGCCAAAACCGGGAGCATGATCGGTTATCGAAATGTCATTGTCTATTGTCTTAGGAATACCTACTACATTTATATCGCTGTCACCCAGGGCGTGATATATCTTACCGCATGTATCCATTGAACCGTTTCCACCGTTGAATAACACATACTTAATATTTTTACATTTGATAATCTCAGCCATTTGCTCATAGTCAGATTGCTTTAATTCGTATCTGGAAGTTCCAATAGCTGATGCGGGAGTTTGCATAAGAAGCTCCAGCCTATTTTCATCTATACTTTTTAAATCAATAAAATTCCCGTCGAGAATACCTTTTGAGCCTCCTATAGCAGCGTATACTTTATCGATATTGCTATACTTCTTGGCTTCTGCAACAACGCCGTACAACGATGAGTTAATAACAGCTGTAGGGGCGCCTCCATGTACTACCAGAACATTTGATCCCATACGTTAACATCCCTTCCAAGTATTCATGATGATGTCGTCAATAATAATCTTTATTTTCATATGCAAAAGCCTCATTTTTATTAATTATAAGTTAATAGTATCATATATTTGAATGTTTATTTAATGCAAATTACACAAACGTTTGCCTTAAACTGGTTAGAATACTACACTTCCTTTATGTTAAAATATAGCTTAGATAAGGATATTTTATAATCTGAAAAGGATTAGCTGAATTAATGAAGGTATTAATAGATTTTACTTTAATAAGGTAAGTATACTGACATATTATACCAAAGCCGGCTCTCAGGATTATTATTTAATCTACTACAAAGCGGGGTAACATGCTGTGATGAGTATTCTAAAGACTTTTTTATCATTTTTAAAATTAGGGACCATTGGATTCGGCGGAGGAAGTGCTTTAATTCCTGTAGTTGAAAAAGAACTGGTACAGAATCAAAAAGCAATGTCCGATGCTGATTATATTAAACATACGGTCGTAGCAAATATAACCCCCGGGGCACTGCCTGTAAAGTTGGGAGCAACTTGCGGATATCAGTTGAATAGTATAGGCGGAGCTCTTGCAGGAGCTTATGGAATGGCTCTTCCGGGGATACTGTTTACAGTGGCTTTCATGGCTATGTTCTCACTTCTCGGCGAAGGTGTAATTAATTACTTTAACTATGCATCGGTGGGTATTACTGCCTTCATAGTGTTTTTACTTATAAAATATGTTATTAAAACAATTTGGACTACTGGTAACAGAAAAATAAATTTAGTTCTTTGTTTTGCCGCATTTGCCTTAACCGGGGGAAAAGAAATCAGAGAGGTTATTAATCAACTATTTAATCTTGATATTCACGTACTGGGAACACCTCTTTTTGATATATCCACCATTGATCTTATTATATTGGCCTTTTTTATTATTCTTATTTTGGAAAAATTAAAAGCCCGCAAAGAACTTTATATAGCTTTGGGAGTATGCCTTCTATATGCTTTTTCAGTGGGAAAAACAGGTAAGCTACTGGGGCTTGCAGGCTATAAGAGTATTTTTCTGATTGCTATGATAGTATCTGTTGTTTTATTGTTTTTCTTGAGACCGAAAAAAATTAAGCATAAAAGTAATATTGCCATAAGTAAGTCTACTATTGCAATTATCTTACTCTTTTTAGTTATACCGATTGTTTTTGGTGTTTTAGCTAATTATTTATTCTTTATGTCATCAGAAAAAAGCATTTTTGGTTTCTTAGCTAATGTAGCCTCCTCCACTGTTACTTCTTTTGGTGGTGGTGAAGCATATGTATCGGTTGCTGACGGGATATTCGTACAAGGAGGCTTTGTTGAGCCCGATTATTTCTACACAAGGCTTGTGCCTGTTGCTAACTCTCTGCCGGGTCCAATATTAGTTAAGATAGCCGCAGGTTTAGGATATCATTTTGGTGAAGAGATTGCCGGTGCATCTGCGGGATGGGCACTTGCAACTGCATCAAGCGCAATAGCTATAGGTGCTTGCAGCTCTATCGCAGTACTGGTTATGAGTCTTTATGAAAGTGTTAAGCAATTGGAATTTATATCCAATCTAAAAAAGTATATACTTCCGGTGATTTGTGGAATGCTCCTTTCCACATCGGGAGCAATGCTGTATGAAAGCATGAAAATAACAGAAGCTAAAGGAATTCCGGGCTTAATATCGTTACCGGCAATTATTATTCTTATATATGACATTAATTTTTTGCATAAAAGATTCCGCCTCCATGATATATTGCTTCTTTTGATATCTGCTGCAGTTAGCCTTGGAATCTTGATATTATAGTATATAGTTTCAAATATGATACTAAATTTATCTAGAATTCAGCATTTTTCACTGTTCGCGGATAGGATAGTACATCTCTGATATTCTGCATGCCGGTCATGTACATAAGAATGCGTTCGAAACCAAGCCCGAATCCGGCATGTTTAGTGCCGCCAAAGCGTCTGGTATCCAAATACCACCCATACTCTTCTTTATCCAGATTCATGTCTTCCATGCGCTTTTCCAACACATCAAGTCGTTCTTCCCTTTGACTTCCGCCTATTATTTCACCGACACCGGGCACTAAAAGATCCATAGCTGCAACTGTTTTATTATCATCATTTACCTTCATGTAGAAAGCCTTGATTTCTTTTGGATAGTTGATGACAAACATAGGCTTTTTCATAATCTGTTCAGTTAAATAGCGCTCATGCTCTGTCTGAAGATCTGATCCCCATTTTACCGGGTATTGGAACTCATGATCGCTTTTTAAAATCAATTCTATTGCTTCAGTATAGGTAATACATCCGAAATCTGAATTCAGAATGCTGTTAAGCCTTTTATAGAGACCTTTATCAACGAATTCGTTAAAGAAATCCATCTCTTCTTTTGCATTTTCCATTACATAGCTAATTATATATTTAATCATATCTTCAGCAAGCTTCATATCATCATTAAGGTCGGCAAATGCTATCTCCGGCTCAATCATCCAGAACTCGGCAGCATGACGTGTTGTATTACTATTCTCGGCGCGAAATGTCGGCCCGAAAGTATAAACTTTGCCGAAAGCCATAGCATAAGGTTCTACCGCAAGTTGGCCGCTTACTGTTAGTGCTGTATACTTTCCGAAGAAATCCTGGCTATAATCTATCTGGCCACCATCGTTTCTGGGAGGATTATTTAAATCCATTGTAGTAACCTGAAACATCTCCCCCGCGCCTTCACAATCACTGGAGGTAATAATAGGGGTATGAACATAAACAAATCCCCTGTCCTGGAAAAAGCGATGTATAGCGTAGGCCAAAACCGAGCGTACCTTGAACACTGCCGAAAAAGTATTAGTTCTTGGACGAAGATGTGCAATAGTTCTTAAATATTCGAAGGTGTGTCTTTTTTTCTGTAATGGATATTCGGAATTTGAAGCTCCCTCTATCTCTACAGCTGTAGCTTTTATTTCATAAGGCTGCTTTGCCTGAGGAGTTTCTACAACATGCCCGGTTACTTTTATTGCGCTTCCTATATTGAGCTTTGCAATCTCTGCAAAATTATCAAGGCTATCATCAAAAACCACCTGAAGATTCTTAAAAAACGATCCGTCATTAATTTCAATGAACCCAAAGGTTTTCGTATCTCTTATGTTACGTATCCAGCCACAAACTAAAACTTCCTTGCCTGACAAGTCTTTATGGGTTTGGTTCAGCTTTCTAATCTCGATTCTTTGCACTTAAAATCAACTCCATTAATAATATTGCTAAATCCCTTGATATCAATTCATTATATCATCTAAACACTCATATTCAACTACGAATATATACATTATTTCTTAAACATTTATTAATTTTATATATAAAATGCAACCCAACTAATTATCACGGGGGCAGTAATAATAGATAATAGGCTTGAGACCGCGACACATTTTGATGCAAAAACAGCATCCTTACCAAACATTTCGGAAAAAATTGTTGCGTTTGTTGCGACCGGCATAGTCAGTGCCGTAACAGTAATTGCCGCTGGTAAAGACGGTACTCCTATTAATATTGATATCAGAAAAGCTAACACTGGCATAAGAATTAATCTTATAAAGGAAGAAAGGTACACCTTCCAATCATTGAAAAGAGACCATAATCTCGCAGTACTGATTACTCCCCCTACTATCAGCATTGATAAAGGCATCGTCATATCTCCTACAGCTTTTATTGCACCTTTGATACTTGCAGGAATCGGAGTACTGAAAAGGAACACTATGGTCCCAATACATACAGCAATAATTGATGGATTACGCAACACTCTTTTTAGCATTCCGGCATTTGTGTTTTTTGATCCAAACATCATGTATCCATAACTCCAGAGAAATACTTGAAACATTACAATATAGAATGATCCATAAAAAGCACCATCATCACCAAAAACCGCTTTCATAAGAGGCAATCCCATGTACCCACAATTTGAGAAAATAGCACTAAATTTAAGTACCGGTGCTGTATTTTCATTAAATTTTCCGTATATATACTTAGATAATATAATGGAAAATATAAACGTAAACATTGCGAACCCCAATATCCAAATTATATTTACAAGACGCTCCTTAGAAAACTCAATAAAGAATGAGTTCAAAACCATCATAGGTGCCGCAATAAAAAGAAGCACCTCAGAGAGTTTTTTTGTTCCGTTTGAATCCAGAATTTTAAATTTGCCGGCAACATAACCTATTGCGAGAATAATAAAAAGTACTATCACTTGTTGCAGTACGATGTCAAGTTTCATGTCATGTCCTCCAAAAAAAACTTAGCCTATGTCATACCGCTAAATAATCTCCATACAGTTTATATCATCCCACATTTAAAAACAAGCCACTCGGTTTCCCAAGTGGCTGATTGTTTATTAATGATTCTTCTTATCCTTTAGAGAATTATACATCAATCATCATGCTCAGGATAATTCTCACGGGCTACATAATGTGTGTGTAGGAGATCATGGGCTTTGTGTCCACCGGGTGTCTCAAAATAATCCTCATACATCTTAAGAACTCTGGGATTTTGATGAGATCTTCTCAATGTAAGGTTTTGATCTTCCTGGTAAAGAGCTTTTGCACGCTCAGCCTTAAGATCAATTGCGTTACGAACAGAAGCAGGCTGTATAGGTTGTCCGCCTCCGCAAACGCAACCACCGGGGCATGCCATAATCTCAATAAAGTGATAATTCGCTTCACCGGCTCTAACCTTATCGATTAGCTTTCTTGCATTTCCAAGACCATGGGCAACAGCTGCCTTTATTTTCAAGCCGGCAATTTCCACTTCTGCCTCTTTAATACCTTCAACACCACGAACAACGTTTATATCAACATTATCATCATCCTTACCTGTGAGCAGGAAGGGTACGCTTCTTAGAGCTGCTTCCATAACACCGCCTGTGGCACCGAAAATAACACCTGCGCCTGTTGCTTCACCCATAGGATCATCAAACTCTTCATCATCGAGGTTTCTAAAATCTATACCCGCCTCCATAATCATTTCGGCAATTTCACGGGTGGTAAGAACCTCATCGATATCAGGATATCCTGTTGAAGCCAGTTCGGGTCTTTCTGCTTCATACTTCTTAGCGGTACAAGGCATAATTGAAACAACAAATATCTTTGAAGGATCAATGCCCATCTTCTCAGCATAGTATGACTTTAAAACCGCACCGAACATATTCTGAGGAGATTTACATGAAGATAGATTATCAAGCATATCAGGATAATTGTGTTCGCAAAATTTTATCCATCCGGGACTACAAGATGTAATAAGCGGAAGCTTACCGTTGTTCTTTATTCTGTCTACTAACTCGGTTCCCTCTTCCATAATTGTAAGGTCTGCGGCTGTATCGGTATCAAAAACTTTTGCAAACCCTAATCTCTTTATTGCCGCTGCCATTTTACCGGTAACTGGTGTACCAATCGGATATCCGAATTCTTCTCCTATACCGGCACGCACAGCAGGAGCAGTTTGAGCCACAACATGAAGATCTTTGTTGCTAAGCGCTTCCCAAACTTGATCGATAGAACTCTTTTCGCGAAGAGCACCAACCGGACAAGCGGTGATACATTGACCGCAGTTTACACACGGAGTATCTTTTAACGGCATATGGAAAGGAGATGCAACTATTGTATTATAACCTCTATCAATGGTTTCAATGGCCGAAACGGTTTGTACATTCTTACATACGCTGACACAACGACGACATAGTATACACTTATTGGGGTCACGAACTATAGAGGGCGACAAATCATCTATTGGATAGCTTTGTAATGCACCTTCAAAACGAATATCCTTGATGTTGAAATCCGCAGCCAGCTTCTTAAGTTCGCAGTTTCTATTTCTTACACAAGTAAGACATTTTTTTTCATGAGATGAAAGAATAAGCTCAAGAGTAACTCTGCGGGTCTCACGAATTTTCGGACTTGTTGTGGTAACCTTTAGTCCTTCGGAGACAGGGTACATACAGGCAGCCTGAAAACTTCTTGCGCCGACATCAACTATACACATACGGCATGCGCCTATCTCATTTATATCTTTGAGGTAGCAGAGGGTGGGTATATTGATTCCGGCACTCTTTGCAGCCTCCAGCACGGTTGATCCAACCGGTGCCTTAACTTCTCTACCGTCTATTGTCAAGGTAACAAATTCAGACATATTATTCACTCTCCCCTCTTATTTCTTCTCTATGGCGGCAAATTTACATGTGTCCATACAAACACCGCACTTAATACATTTGGTTTGATCTATAATGTAAGGTTTCTTAATTTCGCCGGAAATAGCATTAACAGGACACTTCTTCGAGCATAGGCTACAACCCTTACACTTTTCAGGAATAATAGTATATTTCAGCATCGCCTTACAGACACCGGCAGGACATCTCTTTTCCTTGATATGGGCTTCATATTCGTCGCGGAAATACTTGAGTGTACTGAGAACGGGATTTGGAGCTGTCTGACCCAAACCGCAAAGCGCACCTTGCTTAATGCTTTCAGCTAAAACCTCAAGCTTTTCAATATCTCCCTCTTCACCCTTGCCGCTTGTTATACGCTCAAGAATTTCATACATACGTTTAGTACCGATACGACATGGAGGACATTTACCACAGGATTCATCCACTGTGAACTCCAAGAAGAACTTGGCAATATCAACCATACAGTTGTCCTCGTCCATAACAATCAAACCACCGGAACCCATCATGGAACCTAAGGCAATTAAGTTATCATAGTCAATTGGAACATCAATATGTGATGCAGGTATACACCCACCGGAAGGACCGCCTGTCTGTGCTGCTTTGAATTTCTTTCCCTTGGGAATACCTCCGCCTATATCATAAATAACTTCACGAAGAGTAGTTCCCATAGGTATTTCAACCAAACCTGTATTATTTATCTTACCACCAACAGCAAAAACCTTGGTTCCCTTACTCTTTTCTGTACCGATTGCACTAAACCAATCCGCTCCCTTTAAGAGAATAACAGGAATATTTGCATAGGTTTCAACGTTATTAAGAATTGTCGGTCTCTCCCAAAGACCTTTTACAGCAGGGAAAGGAGGACGTGTTCTTGGTTCGCCGCGATGACCCTCAATGGATGTCATCAGTGCAGTTTCTTCACCACAAACAAATGCTCCGGCACCCAAGCGAATTTCTAAATCAAAGGAGAAATCAGTATCAAAAATATTCTTACCGAGAAGTCCGTATTCACGTGCTTGCCCAATTGCTATATTAAGACGTTGAACAGCTATGGGGTATTCAGCTCTTACATAAATATAGCCTTGATTAGAGCCAATTGCATAACCAGCTATAGCCATTGCTTCAATTAATGTGTGAGGATCGCCTTCAAGTACTGAACGATCCATGAATGCTCCCGGGTCTCCCTCGTCGGCATTACAGCAAACATACTTTTGATCGTTTACTTCTTTTGCTGCAAACTGCCATTTCATTCCGGTTGAGAAACCTCCGCCACCGCGTCCGCGAAGACCTGACTTTTTTATTTCTTCAATAACTTGTTGAGGTGTCATTTCAGTAAGAGCCTTTGCCAAGGCTGAGTAACCATCTTTTGCAATATATTCATCAATTACCTCAGGGTTTATAACACCACAATTACGAAGTGCTATACGGAATTGACGAGAGAAAAATTCTACATTATCCAAGGATCTTGCTACATCTTCAGCATCCTTATCACCCAATAAAAGGCGCTTTACAATACGTCCTTTAACCAAGTGTTCGCTGACAATTTCTTCAATATCATTTGGTGTAACATGGCAGTATGTAGCTCCTTCGGGATAAATAACTAAAATCGGGCCTTTTTCACAAAGACCGAAGCACCCGGTTTTTACTATTTTAACTTCTTTTTCTATACCTTTTGCAACAAGCTCTT